>JAIUMG010000338.1 GCA_022565655.1 Alkalimonas sp. | reverse complement strand
GCTATATCACGGCATTGGACGTATTGCCGGATGAAACCTTACTGGTGGGTACGCTGGATGATGGCTTTTTTATACGTTATCCAGACAATGAGTGGGTCCAGTTCGATAACAGCAATGGCTTACCCCATGGGCCCGTTGTCAGTATTTTGCTTGATGAAGATTATCAACAAGTGTGGTTAAGCACTTTAAAAGGTGTGTTTCGTTTTTCACTTGCTCAGTTAAAGGCATTTCGCTCTGAGCCTTTTCAGGCAGAGCACGTACTGACACCTTATCAAAGGCAGCTGGGCACGGCGCCAGGCCGGTGCTGCAATGGTGCAGGCCATGCCAAAGTGGCGTTATGGCAAGATCAGTTCTGGTACCCCAGCTTACAAGGTGTCGTGGCCATTGAGCGTGATTTTCGTCTCCGAGACGATCAGGATTTTCGACCTGTGCTGCAACATCTGACGGGGCAGCAACACTACCAGCTCATTCCAACGCGGCAGCGACTGGTGCTGCCGATGAATGAGCGCAGTGTCTCACTGCATTACACCGCGATTGATTTTTTTAATGCGCAGGCACTGGATTTTCGCTACCAACTGCATGGCTTTGATGCCGATTGGCAGTACGCAGGCAGTCGACGTGAAGCGATTTATACCAACTTATTACCTGGAAACTATCAGTTTTCTTTGCAAGTCAGGCATCAGAATCAGGCGTGGTCAGATGCACAGCAAGTCAGCCTTGCTTTGACGGTACCGCGTCGCTTTGATGAAACCCTGTTGTACCGGATGCTCTGGCTGGCCTTGGTTGCCATGATTTTGTATGCAATTTTCTGGTTGTTGCGTCGTAATAACTTAATGCAGCAACAAGAGCTTGCTCGCTTGGTACGGCAACGCACGCAAGAACTTGAAAACAGTAATAATCGCTTAAATGAGCTGAATGAGCAGTTGGGCCAGTTAGTGCACAAAGATACTCTGACAGGGTTACGCAATCGACGTTTTCTGTTTGAGCAGCTACCCAAGGATATTGAGCATTATCAACGCAACCGTGAAAGCCTGGAGCAACAAGGTAAATGCGTTGCCCTGATCCACTTGGATCTGGATAACTTTAAGTTGCTGAATGATCAGTTCGGCCATAGTGCTGGCGATAGTCTGCTGCAGCAAGTGAGTGGGCTTTTACTGCGTGAAACACGTGGTTCTGATTATGTGGTTCGCTATGCCGGTGAAGAGTTTATGCTGGTACTGCGTGATATCGATATGCAACTGCTATGGGACTATGTCAATCGGCTGCATCAACTTATCAGTACCACCCGCTTTCAAATACCGGATGGTGAAAGTATTGGCTTGAGCTGCTCGATTGGTTACTCAATCTATCCGTTGCAGTTGATTGGTGGTCAGCTGATCAACTGGGAAGTCTCGCTGCAGCTGGCTGAAATGGCGTTATATCGGGTGAAGCATGCCGGTAAAAACGGCCTGGCTACGCTGGTGTTTGATCAGCAGGTAGATGCGTTTGAGTTTGAAGAGTCGTTGCATATTGAAGCTCAAATAGAGCAGTTGTTGGCAGAAGGTCTGGTTCGTTTTGATTTGAAAGCCGCAGATATGCCCAACTGACCTCAAAATGCGAGCTTTAAAGCCTTTGGGTGCTTTTAATCACCAACAATACAAATCTGGACAGGCACATTGGCGGCAACCTTGTTGGTCATCTTGTTAGCCAAGGGGATAGTTAGTAGCCGCCACTCTGGGCGGCTACTTTACATCAGACTTATGACAAAAACGCCTGAATTTTTTTCAGGATCCCGGCACTATCCAGACCTAGCTCAGCATGGATCTCCTGCTGAGTTCCGTGTTTAATAAATTCATCAGGTAAGCCAAGGTTTACAACCCGGCAATTGAGCCGTTGTTGCAGTACAACCTCATTGACAGCTGAGCCTGCACCACCAAGAATGGCGCCATCTTCCACGGTAACCAACCACTCATGGCTAGCTGCCATGGCTTGGATCATCTCAGTATCAAGCGGTTTAATAAAACGCATGTTAACCAGGCTGGCATCCAACTGCTCGGCCACCGACAGACACGATTGCAACAGTGGGCCAAAAGCTAGAATAGCAACGCGTTGACCACTGCGAAGCTGTTGTGCTTTACCTAACTCCAGTGCTTGCATGTTCGCTTGAATTTCCACACCAGTGCCGCTGCCCCGAGGGTATCGAACTGCGGCAGGCCCTGGGTGCTGATAGCCGGTGTAGAGCATCTGACGACACTCATTTTCATCAGCAGGTGTCATCAACACCATATTCGGGATGCAACGCAGGAAACTGATATCAAAAGCGCCCTGATGGGTCGGACCGTCCTGGCCGACTACGCCGGCCCGGTCAATAGCGAACAGTACATCCAGTTGCTGCAGCGCAACATCATGGATCAGCTGATCGTAAGCACGCTGTAAAAAAGTCGAGTAAATAGCCACAACCGGCTTTAAGCCTTCAATGGCCATGCCAGCAGCTAAGGTCACGGCATGCTGTTCAGCAATGGCAACATCGTAATAGCGGTTGGCAAAGCGTTTGGAAAACTCGACCAAGTCAGATCCTTCCCGCATGGCTGGCGTGATAGCGTGTAAACGTTGATCGTGCTCGGCCATATCGCATAGCCAACGGCCAAAGATATTGGAAAAGCTCGGTTTGCTAACCTTTTTGCTGGGTAAACTGGAGCTGGCCGGATCAAAGCGTGACACGGCATGATAACCAATCGGGTCTTGTTCTGCCGGGCTATAGCCTTTGCCTTTCTTGGTCACCACATGCAGCAGCTGCGGGCCTTTCATGGTTCGCATGTTGCGAATGGTATCGGTCAACGAGGTGACATCATGGCCATCAATTGGGCCGATGTAATTAAAGCCCAGCTCTTCAAAAAAGGTCCCTGGTGTCACCATGCCTTTAAAATGCTCTTCTGCCCGGCTGGCCAGTTCATGCAGTGGGGGCACGCCACTGAGAATTTTTTTACTGCCCTCACGTAAGTTGGTGTAGAAGCTACCAGACAAAATGCGGGCAAAGTATTGATTGAGTGCACCAACATTCTCTGAAATCGACATATCGTTGTCGTTCAGGATCACCAGCATATCGGGCTTGGTTTCACCTGCATGGTTTAATGCTTCAAACGCCATGCCTGCGGTGATGGCTCCATCGCCGATAACGGCAACCACTTTGCGGCCGCTTTGTTCGGACTGGGCTGCTAAAGCCATACCAAGCGCTGCACTGATGGAGGTGCTGGAGTGACCAACGCTCA
>JAIUMG010000337.1 GCA_022565655.1 Alkalimonas sp. | reverse complement strand
GCATGAGCGCTACAGTGTCCGGCGTGGCATGAGCTGGAATCAGTGGGATACCGCCTCAAAGAAAGACCCGGAACTGGCACGCTTTAATGCCAGCAACATTGCGGGTTCAGCCCGGGAAGACTACCGCAACGAGCCCAACACTTTTGGCTGGATCGTGGAAATTGATCCTTTTAACCCAGACAGCACACCGATCAAACATACCGCTATGGGACGCTTCGCCCATGAAGGACTGATTTTTGCTCAGGTTGAAGCGGGTCAACCGCTGGTGGCCTACTCAGGCGATGATGCCCGCAATGAATACATCTATAAATTCGTGAGCAAAGCCGCTTATGACCCAGCCACTGCAGGGCCGCGCCTGCTGGATGAAGGCACCTTGTTCGCCGCACGCTTTGATGACGATGGCAGTGGCGAGTGGTTAGCTCTGGATTTTAACAACCCGGTATTTCAGGCCAAAGCACTGGCTGCCGGTCACACCTTTGACAGTCAGGCTGATGTGTTGTTAAACACCCGACTGGCTGCCGATATCATGGGTGCAACCCCGATGGACCGGCCGGAATGGGGCGCCGTTCATCCCTCCACGGGTGAGGTGTACTTTACCCTGACCAACAACAGTCAGCGCCCGCCAGAAATGGTGGATGCTGCCAACCCAAGAGCCTGGAACCAGAACGGCCATATCATCCGCTGGCAGGAGCGCAACCAGCACCGCTTTGACTGGGATATTTTTGTGTTATCTGGCGATGCCTATACCAGTACGCCACAACATAACTTCATGCTAACCGAAGACAACCACCATGCATCACCGGATGGGCTCTGGTTCGATCCGAACGGCTTACTGTGGATCCAAACCGACATGGCTGGCTCACAACTCAACAATGGCCCTTTTGGCAACAATGCCATGCTGGCGGCGGATGTGAATAGCCATACCATCAAACGCTTTTTGGTCGGGCCGGTTGGCTGTGAGGTGACCGGCGTGATCACCACCCCGGATTGCAAAACCATGTTCGTCAATATTCAACACCCTGGTGAAGGCTCAGGCCCATACAGCTTCAGCAGCAGCTGGCCGGATCGAGGCATCACCCGTCCCCGCTCCGCCACTGTGGTGATCACCAAAGACGATGGTGGCATTATTGGTAGCTAGTGTTCATTCAGCATCAGTCTCAATATGTGAACGGTGCAAGGATGCACCGTACTTAAATCAAGTAAGTTCAAGATTTTCACGGGAGCTACCTTTCTTGCTTCATTTCATCACTATCGTGTAGTAGAGTATTTAAAATAGATAGTGAACGAGGTGATTATGGCCCTGTCAGCAGAAGCACTTGAAACGGAGGCTCTTTCTCTTCCCAGAGAGGACAAGACTCGTTTAATCGTTCACCTGCTGGAGAGTATTGAGGAACGCCCTAACTCAGATCCACGGCAAGTGGAGCAAGCCTGGGTGGCAGAAGCAAGTCGTCGATATCAGGCTTATAGTCGAGGTGAAGAGCAGGCTATCCCAGCTGAAGATGTTTTTACAGACCTTCGGGCAGATGATCATTGAAATCAGTTCGCTTCCTTGAATCCGCGCGTGAGGATGTTAGGCGAGAAAAGAAGTATTATCGAAGAATTAGCCCTGACTTAGCCAAAAAGTTTCAAAGCGCAGTAGAGAACGCGGTGAAAGCGGCTGCAAGTCAGCCATTGGCGATGCAAATCCTTGAGCATGAAGTACGGCGTTGGCCTCTGGAAACTTTTCCTCACGGGATTCTCTACCGTAATGAAGATGATTTCATTCTTGTACTTGCGGTATTTCATCCTAAGCAAGCACCACAAAAGTGGAACCTACCACACTCTTAACTAGTAGCAACTGATTACCACCAGGGTCAGCGGATGCCCTTAGTCTTCTCACTTGGTGCGCTCGTTTCCACCCAAAGCCACGGTTCTTAAATGGCTCCAGAGGCCCTCATACACAGCAAAAAAATTCTCTTGTCAGGCCATTCTTTTTTGCTATGATTGCCGCGCAAAAAATGGCCTTTGCCAGCTTGTACTTGCGCTGCATCATTATCCCGCAACTCATTGCAGTTCGCGTTGGATCTTGGCAGGATAGTCCGGTTAGCGTTTGAGATAATTGCAGTTTCTCAGAGCCCGTGGCTGGAAAGAGCAAGGTTTCGTTCCGTGCTCAGGATCCTGCGATCCCAGCTCACGGTTTTTTCGATCTTTTTCCGCCAGCCGGAATCAAGTTGAGAGACGTTCTATGTCCACAGAAACCACTGCAGAAGCAATCGAAGAGGTTGTTGATCCTTTGGCCGCAGCGATAGAAGCGGCTGTTGTTGAGCCAAGTGCCATTAGCTTGCTCCCTCCCTTGGTCGTACTCATTATTGCCATTTGGCTGAAGCGACCTATTTTTGCGCTCTTGATGGGGGCCGTGGCCGGTTTGTTGCTGATTTCACCCAGCGACACCTTGTTTAATTTTGCCGAAACCACTGAGCGGGTCATGCTGGATGAAACCATTGGCTGGTTGATTTTGGTGGTCGGTGGCTTTGGGGCTTTAATTGCTCTGCTGGTACACACCGGTGGCGCTTTTGCCTTTGGCCGGGTCGCTCAGCAATACGCACAGGGCCGTAAGCCCTCGCTGCTGATGACCTACTTTCTCGGTATGCTGATTTTTATCGACGATTACCTCAATGCGCTCACCGTTGGTGAAACCATGAAGCGCATCACCGATAAATTCAAAGTTTCACGCGAAATGCTGGCCTATGTAGTCGACTCCACAGCGGCACCTATGTGCGTGATAGTGCCTATCTCTACCTGGGCGGTGTTCTTTGGTGGTTTGCTGGTGGCCAATGGCGTCGCGCCAGACACCGATCCGAATGGCATTAAAACCTATATTTCGGCCATCCCCTATATGCTGTATGCCTGGCTGGCAATGATTATGGTGCCGCTGGTCATTCTAGGCGTAGTGCCGTTACTTGGCCCGATGAAGAAAGCCGAACTGGCCGCTCGTGGCGGTGCCGTTCAGCAGGATGCACCACAGCAGGAAACTCATACTGGTGATGATTTTGCCATGCAGGCGATGGAAGAAGAGTTTGAACATGCCGATCGCAAACATGGCAAACTGATTAACTTTGTGTTGCCCATGGTGATGCTGGTCGGCTTTACTATCTGGTTTGAAGCCGAGATCTGGCCGGCTCTGATCCTGACCTTTGTACTGACCCTACCCATGTATATGGCGCAGCGCCTGATGCCATTTAACGAAATGATGGATCAGATGATCCACGGCTTTAAAACCATGCTGCCGGCGAT
>JAIUMG010000336.1 GCA_022565655.1 Alkalimonas sp. | reverse complement strand
AAATTAGGGGTCGCTATCTACTGACATTCCGGCAGTTATTGACCCCCATTATTTGCACCATACGGCAAAAAAGGTTTTGGTAGAGGCTTGATCATTTTATGAACCAAGCCCAACACAGATGGCCCGAAAACCAAAACCTATGAGTACGATTAAACAAATATTGCGTCATAAATTGCAGGGCAAACCGACCAAGTGGATTGCTCGCACTATAGGTGTTTCCAAAAACACTGTCCGCAAGTACCACAAAGCTTTTGAGCAGCAGTCTCAAAGTCTTCAGCAGCTACTGGATATGGATGAATCGCAGTTACATCGCCTGATTCACCCCGAAGCCCAGCCTCATAAAGACCAGCGACGAAATGATCTTGTGGGTCGGTATGAGCAAATCAAAAAAGACCTCACCAGTCCGGGAGTTACGCGTTTTTTACTATGGGAAGAATATCGCCGTAAGAATCCCGAGGGCTATAGCTACTCCCAATTTTGCTGGCATCTGCAACACCTTGATAAACAAAGCAGAGTCAGTGGGGTTATTGATCATGCTCCGGGCGATCATCTTTATGTGGACTTTGCTGGAAAAACCATGCCCTATGTCGATCCCGACAGCGGCGAGCTTCGCCAGGCTCAGGTATTTGTGGCGACCTTGGGCTACAGTCACTACAGCTACGTGGAGGCCGTAGCCAGCCAGAAATGTGAAGATTTTATCGGAGCTTTGGTTCGTTGCCTGAACTTCTTTGGCGGGGCTGCCAAAGCTTTGGTGCCCGACAATCTCAAAAGTGCGGTCATTCAATCCAACAGGTATGAACCGAAGATAAACCGGGTGCTGGAGGATTTTGCCAATCATTATGACATGGCTGTGATTCCGGCGCGCGCCAGATCTCCTCAGGATAAAGCGCTCGTGGAAACTATGGTCAAACTGGCCTACCAAAATATTTATGCGCCCTTGCGCAATCAGGAGTTTGTTGGCTTGGCTGGCCTCAATCAAGGCATTAGCGAAAAACTCAAAGCGTTCCACCAGAAGTGCTTCCAAGGTCGTGATTACAGTCGCGGCGAACTATTTACCAGTGAACAGACCGCCTTATCGAGGCTGCCCGATCAGCCTTTCGAAATACTCATGCGTCGCAAGGCAACGGTTCAAAAAAACGCGCACGTGCTTTTAGGTCAGGATAAACATTATTACAGTGTGCCGTACCGGTGGTTGGGCAGCCGAGTCGAACTGATTTATACCGATCGCATGGTTCTTATTTACTGTAATCACGAAAAAATCGCTCACCACGTTCGCAACCGCAGCCCTCATCGCTACACCACGGTTAAAGAACACTTGCCTTCCCACCTACAGCACTACATGGATCGCAGCCCGGAGTATTATCAAAAGCGTTGCGAGCATATTGGCCAGCAAGCCCGGCAATTAGTAACCCGGATACTGGAAAGCCGAAAACATCCTGAGCAAGCCTATAAAAGTTGTGACGGGCTGCTGGCATTGGCCAGAAAAGCCAACAAAGCGGAATTTTTACGCGCTTGCCAGATGGCTTTGACCATGGAAGTCTACAGCTATGGATTTGTAAAACGCGTGCTTCAAAATGGGATGGCATCAACCCATCATGAGCCTGCTGAACCGCTCAAACGACTTCCTGATCATCACAACACACGCGGCAAAGACTATTATGCCCGCAAACATTCACCTCAAACCGATTAATCATACCATGCAAAACATACAACAATATCTGAGTGAGCTGCGCCTTGGTGGAATGCTTCAACAATGGGAAAGCCTGAACGAAACCAACCAAATGGCAGGCCTTAGCCTTACCGAGGGGCTTCAACTGCTTCTGCAGACCGAAACCGAACATCGCCAGGAGCGCCGTACCAACCGGCTCACACGAAATGCCGGATTCCGTTACCAGGCCAACCTAAGCGATATCGCCTATACGCCACAGCGTAATTTGGATAAAAATACCATCCATCATTTAGCGACCAATCAGTATATCCGCGATGGACGTGCGGTGCTAATTAGTGGTCCTACCGGATGTGGAAAAAGCTATCTGGCCTCTGCACTGGGGTACCACAGTTGTGATCATGGCTTTAAAACCGCCTACTTCAACATGCAGAAACTTCTGGGCAAACTTAAAATAGCACGTGCAGACGGCAGCATTATCAAAGTCTTTGACAAATTGGCTAAAACAAACTTGCTGATTATTGATGATTTTGGCCTCACCGTTCTGGAGGCGCAGGCGCGTCTGGATCTGCTGGAAATAATTGAAGATCGCCACCGAAAAAAGGCGACCATCATAGCCAGTCAACTCCCGGTAAGCCACTGGTATGATATTATCGGTGATGACACCATTGCCGACGCCATATTAGACCGACTCACCTCCCATGCCGAAATCCTGGAACTAAAAGGTGAGAGTCTGAGAAAAACTATGTAATATTGTCACACTACCATCTCCCAACACCTATAGCCAATTAGGGGGTCAATAATTCCCGGAATAGGGGGTCAGTTTGGCCGGAATATGCAAGGTGCATTTATCCGATGGATACAAATCTTAAAAACAGTTGATTGGTACAAAACTGAAGATATACGACGTACTTTTCCAAGTGTTGATTTCCTTGGCAATGATAGTAATCGACTGATTTTTAATATCGGAGGAAATAAACACAGAATGATATGTACCTATAAATTTGGAGTGAATAATGTCCATTTATTTGTGAAATGGATTGGTACACATGCTGAGTATGACAAGCTATGTGATAAAAATGAGCAGTATACAGTAGACATTAACTAAACCACCAATGCCAACCCTAAAATACAAAATCATCAAAACCGAAGAGCAGTACAACAGATACTGTGAGGCATTGGAACAAATGGTCATGTCAGATTCTGTTGATAATTACGCAGATGAAATTGAACTGCTAACGCTGTTAATTGATAAGTATGACGAGGAGCAATCGGAAATACCTGAAGGTGATCCGATCACACTGATAAAAGATTTGATGGATGAGCACAATTTGAAGCAGAAAGACCTCGTCCAAATATTGGGTTGTACCAAGGGCTACGTTTCCGAAATTCTGAACTATAAAAAATCACTCTCTAAGGACGTTATTCGAAAATTGAGTTCCTATTTTAAAGTCAGTCAGGATTTTTTAAACCGGGAATATGAGCTGAAGGGTGATAAGAAGGTGGTGGTCTGATTTCCCAGTTCAGACCACTCACAAAAATTTCTTACTGGAAAAATGTTTCCCAACTAACTCAACTCAAACCCCAACCTCAAAAACCCGCAAAACCG
>JAIUMG010000335.1 GCA_022565655.1 Alkalimonas sp. | reverse complement strand
AGTACCGTTGCGGTGATCCAAGGGCAAAATGCAGTGGAGCGGATCTGGCCGGATTTGTGCGGTTTACAGCAGAGTGTCGTCGAATACGATACAGGGTTTATAGCCGACTTATTGCCTCAGCCTGAGCAAGACCCTCAGATGTTTCAAGTGCTGTTACCGGATGCAACTGCCTATAGTTTCACTGATGCACCCAGCGTCAGCCATGCCACGATGGAGTTTCAGATTGTGATCAGTTGGCAGGATCAACGACAGCAAGATAACCAAGCCAATGAGCTTGAATTGGTCGCCAGCTTTCCATGGTTACGTAATGGAGGGCATTGCAGTTGATGAATCGTGTTGATCAATATGGCTTTACTCTGGTTGAGCTTATGGTTGCTCTGGTCTTAACCAGTCTGCTGATGCTAGGTGTTGGTGGTGCCTATATGGCAATTAATCAAACGGTTCAGGAAGTGCAGTCGATAGAGAATGCACAAGAAGTAATACGTAGCAGCCAACTGCTCCTGAGTCGTAGCATTCACCGGGCAGATTCGATGAGCCTATCGGGTGATGAGTTGCACATTCATCGGCTCAATAGCCAGGCCAGCGAACTTGATTGCCGTGGCATGGCGCAAGCGTCTGCTTTTACTGAAGCCTATCGGTTTGCTGCGGGGGAGTTGCAATGTCGGGTGGATGGTGACAGCTGGACCCCCTTGTTAACCGGACTGAGTGGCATCGAATTTATCGAAGTGGGTATGGACTTGCTGCGTGTTCGGATTGCACCTGAAGGTTTGCCAGAGCACTTTCCGCAAGCCGATCTGAATGGTGATGGGGTGCTGTTGCCCTATATTCGGCTGGATTTGGCGCTGAAAACACAGATTTTGATCCGTGAGAGTTAGGAGAAAACCGATGAATTATCCCCGTCAACGAGGTGTCGCTTTGGTATTTGTACTGATGCTGACGACCGTCGCAGGGCTGGTGGTATTCACCTCGCTCAATAGTTCTGCCACACAAGAACGCATGGCAGGGAATTTTCAAAAAAACCTCAACGCAGAATGGCAGGCCGAGCGCGCGACCTTTGAAAGCTTTAACCGGCTAAATGCGCTGGTGCGAGAAAATCCAACGGCGACAGAGTCTGAGCTATTGGAGATGGCTGCATTTTCTCGAGAGGGCAGTGGGGCACGCCAATTTAGCAGCAGCGCCGAGTGGCACGGAGATCAACTTGATCTTGCATCCAGCGGGCAGCGGTACGACGATGCATTGGCTAAGCGTAAAGCAAGGCTACGGTTGGTCTCAGCACAAGGTTAGACAGGCAGTTCGCCTTTTTCCTCTGGAGTCATTGGCTGTGATGGCGTCGGCCTGAGTGGTAGCGCTGATATAAGCAGTTACAGTTCAACGGGCGATCCTGTGACGGATCCCGTGGTGGTGAAAACCGTTCGTGATGGAGCCGATATTGAGTTAAGTGGCGCCAGTGAAATCAGTGGTGATATCTTATCGACGGGCAGTATCTTTTTGGCAACCTCGAAACCGGTGGCGGGTAGCTTGCATGCCAACGACGCTATAGCTATCTCTTCGACTTCAGCTATTTCCGGCACGGTCAAAGCGGTTGGCGATGTGACCATCAGCAATAGTGCCATATTGTATGAAGAACTCCATGCCAATGGCGATATAGCCATCACTGGTTTCAGCAGTTTGCTTGGCGGGCTGCGAGGTCGTTCTGAACTTATGGTCAGCAATTTAAATACGTCGGTTGAGCATGGTGATTTTCTGGCAATGGGCAGTATTGCGCTACAAAGTTGGATCTCCGCTGCAATAACGAATCAAATTGTGGCAGGTGTTGCCTTATCCCCAGCCAGCGCAGGCCAGATAAACACCAGCCTCTATGTAGAGCCAGTGCCGCTTTTGCCGGTTGATCAGGATGATAGCCACAGCGACGATTATAACCCCTTGTGTGATCCACTGCAGATAGTCAGTGAAGTGCAGCAGCTTGATAGTCAATTCAGTGACACCTTGCCGGAGTTGGTTCGTGCAAGCACTGATATTTATCACTTTAGCGAGAGCCAAGGACAGGTATTGGTTGGTAGCCCGGCGTTCGATTTACAACCATTAACGCTTGAATTTCTGGAGGCAGAGCGAACCATCTACGCACTGGATACTTTAAGCTTCGGTGCTAGTTCGACGCTGCGTATTGACGGCAACATTGCCTTGTATGTCCGTGGTGATACACTTTTTACCGGAGCTTCTGTACTGCATATTACTGAAGGAAGTAGCCTGACCTTAATCAGCAGCGGCAAAGTGGATATGACTGCAGGTCTAAACATTATTGATGATGAAGGCAACACCCCGCAAGGGATCAATGCCGATGGTTACCCGGTTTTAGCGATCTATTCTGGCTACCAATCTCAGGATATAACCGATTACGGCGTTCGCTTTCATGGCGGTGTCGAGGATGCCTATGCCGCTATCTATGCACCAGAGGCGCATGTGGAAGTTGGTGCAGCTTTAAGGCTGCGCGGTGCTTTTGTCGGAAAAACGATCCAACTAACCGGCGATGGACACTTGCTGTTTGATCAAGCATTAGCGCACATAGAGCCGGGTGGAGGCGACACCACACCGGTTCCTCCCCGCTTTGTGTTTGAGGGCTGGTTTTAACTTATTGATAGCGCTATAGTCAGGTTCATCTGGATTGCTATCGCGCTGGTATGAGACAAACAACTGCTTTACCTGACAAAGCCGCTTTACCCGCTTTCTGCCAGAATCGTGGTGTTCTGGCGGTGGTGGTACTGGCACAGGCGGTCGCTATTTTGCTGGCATTTTCACCGGGCAGTGTCGGAGACCCATGGCTACGGCTTGGGGTCATCAGTTTATTTGTGCACTGGACATCCTTGCTAAGCATTGCGGTATTGTGCCGGCTCAGGGTGCGCTTGTCGGTGTACAGGCCTTGGCTGCAAGGCATGGCCGCCTTGCTCACGTTGCTTTTTTTCACCTTGTTGGTCAGCATTATCGCGGTGCAGTTTCTGGCTAGCTTTCACTGGCAGCCAGCACAGTCGCTGTGGCAGTTTATTCTGACCAATCTGTTGATTGCTTTCATTGTTGGGCTACTGGCGATCCAGTTCAGTGCCATGCATATGGAGCGAAGCTTACGGATAGAAGCGCAGTCCAGAGCGGAGCTGGATGCGTTGCAAGCCAGGATACGCCCTCATTTCCTGTTTAACAGCCTGAATACGGCCGCTGAGCTGACGCACCAGGATCCCGCTGCAGCTGAACAAGCCTTGTTGAACCTTGCCAGCCTGTTTCGGGCGGCGATGCATGCGGGGGAGCAAACTCAGTTGAAGGATGAAATTGCTC
>JAIUMG010000334.1 GCA_022565655.1 Alkalimonas sp. | reverse complement strand
CTGGTTTATCGAATGGTTGCAGGGTGGGCCTGATGCAGCTCGTTTTGAATTGGCCAGCTTTATGCTGAAAATTACCTTTCCCTACTTATGGTTCATAAGCTTCGTCGCGTTATCAGGGGCCATTCTAAATACTTACAATAAATTTGCGGTGGCAGCTTTTACGCCAGTATTTTTGAATATTGCTATTATCGCGGCGGCAGTGTTTGCTTCTGACTGGTTCGCTGAACCTGCTATTGCGCTGGCCTGGGGCGTGTTTTTTGGTGGCTTGATCCAGCTGTTGTTTCAGCTGCCTTTTTTAGCCAGAGCAGGCTTGCTGGTTCGGCCTCGCTGGGGTTGGCATGACCCGGGCGTGGTGAAGATCCGCACCCTGATGTTACCTGCTTTGTTTGGCGTGTCGGTGAGCCAGATTAATTTATTGCTCGATACCTTGATTGCTTCTTTCTTGTTAACCGGCGCGGTCAGCTGGTTGTATTATTCGGACCGGTTGCTTGAGTTTCCGCTCGGGTTATTTGGCATTGCCATCGCGACGGTTATTTTACCGACTTTGTCGCGAATGCATGCCAATGCCAGCATGCAGGATTTTCGTCATACGCTTGATTGGGCGCTGCGTTTTATTGCCTTGTTTGGTTTCCCAGCCATGGCGGGCCTGATGGTACTGGGTAAGCCCATTATTGCGGTGCTATTTATGCGTGGTGAGTTCAGCAGTACAGATGTCGACATGGTGTCGTACAGTTTATTCGCCTACGCTACCGGCTTATTTAGTTTTATGCTGATAAAAATTCTGGCTCCGGCTTTTTATGCCCGGCAAGATATGAAAACTCCGGTAAAAATTGGCATTATTGCCATGGTTGCCAATATGGCGTTTAACCTGATGCTGGCTCCGTTTCTCAGTTATGTTGGCTTGGCATTGGCCACCGCTTTATCGGCCAGCTTGAATGCCTTTTTGTTGTACCGTGGTTTAAAGAAAACGGATGTGTACCAATTATCCGGCATGAGCATGTTGTTTGTGCTTCGGGTCATGCTGGCCAGTAGCGTTATGGCATTCATGTTGTGGTGGTGGTTGCCAGATATGGCTTTTTGGTACCAGCAATCGACAACCTGGCAAATCGGCCAACTGGTGATGGCTTGTGCATTGGGTGCCGGAGGATACTTTGGTTGTTTATGGCTGCTGGGTGGCCGCTTTCATCATATTCAGCGACAGCATCATTCGGGATGAAATGCCCTGCATAAGCAGGTATAATCGCCTGCTTATTGACAGCAGATGTGCAGAATAACAATTAAGGCAGGCATGGAGTTTATTCGCGGGTTACACAATATTAAACCTGAGCATCAGGGCTGTGTGTTAACGATTGGCAATTTCGACGGGGTTCACCTGGGGCATCAGGCGGTCTTAGCGAAGTTGCAGGCGGTTGCTCAGCAGCGGCAATTGCCATCGTGCGTGATGGTCTTTGAACCTCAGCCATTGGAACTATTTGCGCCTGAACGAGCGCCGGCACGGCTGAGCCGCTTGCGGGAAAAGTACCATGGTTTGGCGCGTTTTGGTGTCGAGCGCTTGCTTTGTGTGAATTTTAATCAGCGTTTTGCCGATCTCGACCCTGCTTACTTTGTAGAGCAGTTGTTGGTGCAGCAGCTTGGTGTCCGACATCTAATTGTGGGGGATGATTTTTGCTTTGGTAAAAACAGAACCGGCAATTATGGCTTGTTGCAGCAGGCCTCTGAGCGTTTTGGTTTTGGTTTGACCCCAACCGCCAGTTTGAAGCAGCATACGCACCGTGTCAGCAGTACCCGTATACGTCAGGCTCTGGCGCAGGATGACTTGCTGGAAGCCCAGGCCATGTTGGGTAGGCCTTTTGCCTTGATGGGGCGGGTGCGACATGGTCGCCAGTTAGGTCGTGAGCTTGGTTTTCCAACCGCCAATGTCTGGTTGTATCGGCGTAAGCTGCCAGTGCATGGTGTTTATGCCATCGAAGCCAGCACCCCGTATGGCGACTTTCAGGGGGTGGCTAATATTGGCTCCCGGCCGACCGTTTCGGGTAAAACAGAGCAACTGGAAGCGCATTTATTTGATTTTTCTGACAATCTTTATGGTTGTCAGATTGAAGTACGTTTACGGCAAAAAATCCGTAATGAGCAAAGCTTTGCCAGTCTGGAAGCCTTGCAGCAACAAATTCAACGGGACGCCGAGGCGGCCCGTAATTTCTTTAAGTCGTCAGCCTCAGTGCAGGTTGAAGCCAATGAACAACGATGACGGATAAACAACGGATGAGTGATTACAAGCATACCCTGAACCTGCCTGAAACCGAATTTGCCATGCGGGGAAATCTGGCAAAACGAGAGCCAGAGATGCTGGCCGAGTGGCAGCAAGCTGATTTGTATCAGCAAATCCGCACGGCGAAAAAAGGCAAGCCGCAGTTTATCCTGCATGATGGCCCACCTTATGCCAATGGCAGTATTCACATTGGCCATGCGGTTAATAAAATTCTGAAAGACATGATTGTTAAGGCCAAAACCTTATCTGATTTTGATGCGCCTTATGTTCCGGGTTGGGACTGCCATGGTTTACCGATTGAGCTGGTGGTTGAGAAAAAGTACGGCAAGCCAGGGGTGAAGTTAACCGATGCGGAGTTCCGGCAAAAGTGTCGTGATTACGCGGCGAGCCAGATTGAAGCGCAAAAAGTCGATTTTATTCGTTTAGGGGTATTCGGTGATTGGGACAATCCTTACCGGACGATGGATTTTGATTTCGAAGCCAATATTATTCGCTCTTTAGGTAAAATCATTGGCAATGGTCATCTGCAGCAAGGCTTTAAGCCGGTGCATTGGTGTACCGACTGTGGCTCGGCACTGGCAGAAGCTGAGGTGGAGTATCAGGACAAAACGTCGCCAGCCATCGATGTGCGGTTTCAGCTTGTGGATGAGAGCGTGGTGGATCGCTTTGATCACCCCGAGGCGCATCGTGGTAAGGGCACCGTGTCGGTGGTGATCTGGACCACCACCCCCTGGACCATTCCGGCTAACCGGGCCGTGGCAGTGCATGCTGATTTAGATTATAGCCTGGTGCAAGTGGAGCAAGGCGAGCATGGCCCTGAGCGTTTAATCGTCGCCACCGATCTGGTGACTGACGTGATGGCTCGGGCTGGCATTGAGCATTACCATGCGCTGGGTTTTTGCAAAGGTAAACAACTGGAGTTGGTCGCATTACAGCATCCGCTGTATGATTTCGAGGTACCGATGATCCTGGGGGATCATGTTACCACGGACTCAGGGACTGGTTGTGTGCATACGGCACCGGGTCATGGTCAGGAAGACTTTGTGGTAGGCAAACAG
>JAIUMG010000333.1 GCA_022565655.1 Alkalimonas sp. | reverse complement strand
CACCACTACCATCACAGCTGTCACAACTGACCCAGGTCGGTACCTTAATATCGACCGACTTGCCACGAACCGCATCTTCCAGGCTCAATTCTAAGTTGTAACGCAGATCGGAGCCGCGCTGTGCTCTGGATTGTCCGCGGCGGCCACCGCCACCGAAAATATCACCAAACACATCGCCAAAGATATCGCCAAAATCAGCATTGCCGCCACCAAAACCGCCAGCACCACGACTTGGGTCAACCCCATCGTGGCCATACCGATCATAGGCAGCCCGCTTTTGATCATCCGACAGGATTTCGTAGGCTTCCTGGATTTCTTTAAATTTGACTTCCAGCTCTTTATCGCCCTTGGTTCTGTCTGGGTGATACTTCATAGCAAGGCGTTTATAAGCCTTTTTGATGTCTTTTGCTTCGGCGCCTTTTTCAACACCGAGTACTTCATAATAGTCACGCTTTGACATAAATTAGGGCTAACTTATAAAAGAGGGACTGCAGCCATCGTAGGAAGCTGCAGTCCTGGTGGTACATTACTTGTCGTCTTTAACTTCTTCAAACTCAGCATCGACAACATCGTCACCCGCACCAGCATCGCTGGCATTGGCACCGGCATCAGCATCACCCTGTTGGGCTTTTTGCTGTGCAGCTTCCATCAACTTCTGAGCAGCTTGCATCAGAGCTTCTGACTTGGCATCAATTTCAGCCTTCTCATTGCTCTTAATGGCAGCTTCCAGGTCAGTGATAGCTGCTTCAATGGCTTCTTTGTCATTGGTGGCTAAATCGCTACCGGACTCTTCCAGCTGCTTGCGCGTACCGTGCACCAGCGCATCGGCCTGGTTGCGGGTTTGCACTAGTTCTTCGAACTTCTTGTCTTCTTCGGCATGCGCTTCAGCATCGCGCACCATGGCTTCGATCTCGTCATCATTCAGACCAGACGATGATTTGATGGTGATCTTCTGCTCTTTACCGGTGTCTTTATCTTTGGCTGACACATGCAGAATACCATCAGCATCCAGGTCGAAAGTTACTTCGATTTGCGGCTCACCACGGCGGCCTGAGCGGATGCCTTCTAAGTTAAACTGTCCCAGCGACTTGTTGTCACTTGAACGTTTACGCTCACCTTGCAGCACATGAATGGTTACGGCAGACTGGTTGTCTTCAGCGGTTGAGAACACCTGCGACTTTTTGGTCGGGATGGTGGTGTTTTTCTCAATCAGGCTGGTCATCACGCCCCCCATGGTTTCAATACCCAGTGATAAAGGCGTCACATCCAACAGCAATACGTCTTTCACATCACCTGATAAGACCGCACCTTGCACCGCTGCACCAACAGCAACCGCTTCATCCGGGTTCACATCTTTACGTGGCTCTTTGCCAAAGAACTCGGTCACCGCTTGTTGTACTTTTGGCATCCGAGTCTGACCACCGACCAGGATGATTTCATCAATATCGGTGACGCTTAAATCGGCATCATTCAGTGCCATTTTCAATGGATCCAGCGTCCGCTTCACCAAATCTTCTACCAGCGACTCTAACTTAGCGCGTGTCACTTTGATGTTTAAATGTTTCGGGCCAGAACCATCCGCAGTGATGTAAGGCAGATTCACTTCCGTTTGCGATGCGGACGACAGTTCAATTTTGCCTTTCTCAGCCGCTTCTTTTAAGCGCTGCATCGCCAGTGGGTCATTACGAAGATCGATACCCTGCTCTTTTTTGAACTCATCCACCAGATAGTTGATCAAGCGGTTGTCGAAGTCTTCACCACCCAGGTGCGTATCACCATTGGTCGACAGCACTTCAAAAGTTTGTTCGCCATCGACATCATCGATTTCAATGATAGAGATATCAAAAGTACCACCACCCAGGTCATACACTGCTACCTTGGTGTCACCTTTCTTTTTATCCATACCATAGGCCAGCGCAGCAGCGGTTGGCTCATTGATAATACGCTTCACTTCCAGGCCAGCAATACGACCCGCATCTTTAGTGGCTTGGCGCTGAGCATCGTTGAAGTAGGCAGGCACGGTAATAACCGCTTCGGTGACCGCTTCACCCAGAAAATCTTCTGCAGTTTTCTTCATCTTTTTCAAGACTTCAGCAGAGACCTGAGGCGCAGCCATCTTTTTGCCTTTTACTTCAACCCAGGCATCGCCATTGTCCGCTTTGATGATTTTAAACGGCATAATGTTGACATCACGCTGTACTTCTTCGTCTTCAAAGCGACGGCCAATCAAACGCTTGATGGCATACAAAGTATTTTGAGGGTTAGTGACCGCTTGGCGTTTTGCCGGCTGGCCAACCAGAGTTTCACCATCGTCAGTATACGCAATGATGGAAGGAGTGGTACGTGTTCCTTCAGCATTCTCAATAACTCGTGGCTTATCGCCATCCAATACTGCAACGCATGAATTGGTTGTACCTAAGTCGATACCAATAATTCTACCCATAACGGCTCTCCAATCGTAATCTGAACATAAAATTTCGTGTTAGCAGCTTTATGGGGATTGCCCCTAGAGGATTCAAGGACACTGCTGTAAATTTTTTCTGCTTCTGACCGCAAGGTAGCACCGTATCGTAGCAAAACTAAGAATATTAAAACCGAAATGAGCTCATGCTGAAGACACAAAGCTAGACGGGCGGTGCTGGATCCAAAAGCGCTGAAAATGCTCATGATTAACAATGGCGCCGGTGTGCTCAACCACAAAGCCGGCCAACCGGGCGGCATACTTGACTGCATCCTGCGGTGGAATATCCGCCAGACGCGCCGCCAGATAACCGCCATTAAAGGAGTCACCGGCTGCGGTAGTATCCACCACCTTTTTCACCTGATGGGCAGGCACTGCAAAGTCTTGCCCGGCAAAGTTACCTACCACGCCATTTTTACCATCTTTAATGATGATTTCGGCCACATCCAGCTCGGTCAGGAATGCCTGAATTTGCTGTACTGTGCTGTGCTCATACAGCACCTTGTGATCATCCAGCCCGGGCATGGCGATATCTGCCAGTTGATAGGCTTCGGTAAAAGCAGCCCGACAACTATCGATACTGGACCACAGCGCTGGCCGGTAATTTGGGTCAAATACGATTTGACTGCCCTGCTCCTTCAATTGATGGATAAGATGAAACAAAGCACGACGATCGCTGTCGGATAAGATGGCCAGCGTAATGCCAGAAAAATAAAACATGTCGCAACCCAGCACATCGGCTGAATTGCCCTGCTGGGTAAAGCAATGCATCACCTGCCTAGCGGCAGATGTATCGCGCCAATAAACAAAACTGCGCTCACCGTAGGCATCGGTATTGATCATATACAAGCCAGGGCGCACGCCTTTGGCACGAAACATTAAACGGG
>JAIUMG010000332.1 GCA_022565655.1 Alkalimonas sp. | reverse complement strand
ACCGATGGTGTTTTAGTCGCGGCCACCGGGGTGATAGAACGCGATCTGAGTGACAGTCAACTGGCTTCTGAGGTGGTGCGCACCGGTCAACAGCAGGATGGTTATCGCTCCGTATCCGGGCAATCTTTGTTCTCTCACTTTTTACCCATTATTGATCGCAGTGGCCAGATCCATGGCTTGTTGCAAATTAGCCGTAAAGGCAGTGATTTCGAACAGTCACTGTCGAGGTTATCCACTTTAGCCTGGTTAAGCTGGCTGGCGCTTGCTTTGTTGAGCCTGTTGATCATGTGGCGCGGCCATAAAAAAGTGATTGGTGAGCCCATCAATGCGTTGGTAAGCAGTATGCGTCAGGTTGCTGGCGGAGACACCGACTATCGAGCCAGCGTGCATGGCCCTGTCGAGCTGCAGGAGGTCGCCAGAGGATTAAACCAAATGCTGGATGAAATCAAAGCAGCCGAGCAACAACTTTTACAACAACAACAGCAACAGCGTCACATTGAGCAGCAACTGAAAGAAAAAGAAACCATGGCAGCCATTGGTCAGGTAGTCAGTGGTGTGGCGCATGAGCTTGGAGCCCCGCTAAGCGTGATTGATGGCAGAGCTCAGCGCCTATTGCGCCAACAGCCAGATGAGGATGGCCAGCGCCAACTGCAGGCAATTCGAGGCCAGGTTTTACGGTTGAACCAAATGGTAAAACAACTGCAGGCCTTTGCCCATACCCCGGTTGCCAGCTGGCAGCAGATCTCCTTAGCTCAGCTGCTTCAGCAGGCTATCCAGGGTATTAGCTATGAGTTGCAGCATGATGAAGCCGTACCTGAGATCCTGCCTCCTTGCCCGGATATCATGCTGCAAGTTGATGGACCCAGGCTTGAGCTGGCACTGGTCAACGTGCTACGAAATGCTATTCAGGCAGCAGCCAGTCGAGTCACCATCGTGACGGAGCTGCATAAAGATCGCCTGCATATTCGAGTGCAGGATGATGGTCAGGGCCTGGCCAACAACTTAACCACCGAGCAAATGATGACTCCTTTTGTCTCCACCAAGCCTCAAGGCAAAGGCACCGGGCTGGGCTTAGCCATCGTGCAACAAATCATGCAAGAGCATCAAGGTTCAGTCTCGCTGCATAATCGCAGTGAAGGTGGCTGTGAAGTGACCTTGACGTTGCCGTTCACTAATCTGGAGTGCCACTAATGCCGACCATTTCACCATATCAGCTCGCGGTTGTGGAAGATGATCCTGCCCTGCTGGAGCTATTGCAAGAAGAACTCACCAGCCAGGGCTACCAGGTCACCGCTTGTGGCAGTGCTGAAGACTTCCTCGCTTTAGGGGCAACACTGAGCTTTGCCCTGGTGATCAGTGATATTCGTTTACCTGGTATGGATGGTCTGCAATTACTGCAGCGGTTGAAGCAACAACCAGAGCCCCCTGCTTTGCTGCTGATCACCGCCTTTGGTACCGTGCGCCAAGCAGTCAATGCATTAAAACAGGGAGCCGATGATTTCCTGACCAAACCACTGGATTTGGAGCATCTGGCGTTGTCGGTACAGCGCTTACTCACTCACAAAGCCTTGCAACACGAAGTGCAACAATTACGTCAATGGCAACAAGATGGCCCAGCGGGTTTGGTCGGGAAAAGCCGCGCCATGCGACGCTTGTATCAACAGATCAGTCAAGTGGCCCCGGCACAGGGTGCAGTGCTGATTTTAGGAGAGAGTGGCACCGGTAAAGAGCTGGTCGCTCGGGCGATTCATGAACAAAGCAACCGCAGTGATCAGCCTTTTATTGCAGTAAATTGCGCTGGGATCCCGGCCGAACTAATGGAGAGTGAGTTCTTTGGCCATACCGCAGGGGCCTTTACCGGTGCCCGAAATCAGCGCGCGGGTTTGTTTAAAGAGGCCGATGGCGGCACCCTGCTACTGGATGAAATTGCTGAAATGCCCTTGCTGTTGCAGGCCAAGCTATTGCGCATTTTGCAAGAGGGTACCATCCGCCCGGTTGGCAGCGATCAGGAAATCAGCATCGATGTTCGCATTCTGGCGGCAACCCATCAGGATTTAGAGCAGAAGGTCGAAAGTGGGCAGTTTCGTGCCGATTTATTTTATCGGCTGGAAACCTTTAGTATCCTAATCCCTCCGCTTCGTGAACGAGCCGACGATCTTGAGTTGCTGGCGATGTTTTATCTGCAGCAGCTCCAGCAAAAGCACGCGCGACCAGTCAATGGTTTAAGCCAGGATGCCTTGGATTGCCTGTATCGTTATCCATTTCCGGGTAATGTGCGCGAATTGCAAAATGCGTTAGAGCGCGCCTATACTTTTGCCAGTGGCAGTGACATTGAACCGGTAGATTTCCCCGCCCGTATTCGTAGCTTTCAGCCTGAAACAACCGATATCAATCCAACGGTCAATACCCGCTGGCCAACCTTGCATCAATTGCAGCAAAATTATGTGCGGCAAGTGCTGCAGCATACCGAGGGCAATAAACAAAAAGCAGCTCAGTTACTGGGAGTAACCCGCCGCACTCTGTATCGCTGGCTGGAGCAGGATCATCCTTCAGAGGATAGCCTTCCACCTGACAGCTAATATGAGGGGGCTTGTTGCAACCTGCGACGTCATGGTGCTGATAAAAACACAAGATACCGCAACACGCCCTAGATTTAGGTTATCATTAGTTATGAATTGTTAAGTCACTGGAATCCCGCCTCTAGTCTGTATTATCCTCTGGACGAATAGATGTTTTAAAAGGATGGATCATGAAAACTTGCCGGCTTGTTTGTAGCGTACTTTGCTTCACGTTAGTCAGTCTGAGTGCCTCGCTGCAGGCAACCATTGTGGAGTTCAGAACGTCCATGGGGGACTTTGAAGTCAACCTGTTTGATGAGATCACTCCAGAAACGGTGGAGAACTTTTTAGCCTACGTCGAACAAGAAAGCTATCATCAAAGTGTTATCCATCGCTCAATACCGGATTTTATTATTCAGGGGGGCGGTTTTACCTATGATGGTGACTTTCCTCTGACCGTTATCGAAGCCAATGCTTCAATCAACAATGAACCTGAGCTATCCAATCGCCGTGGCACCATCGCCATGGCGAAGCTCGCCAACAACCCAAACAGTGCAACCAATCAATGGTTTTTTAACCTCGACAACAACAGTGCCAATCTGGATGCACAAAACGGTGGCTTTACTGTCTTTGGTCAAGTGTCAGAGCAAGGCCTGGAAATCCTCGATGCTATCGCCGCCCTACCTCGCTATAACCTTGATAATGGCGTACTCAGCGATATCCCATTACGGAATTATACTGCTGCAGATGCAAACGCTGGCGTAGAAATCACTGCAGATCATCTGGTGTTTTTTGAGAGCGTCGTGGTGGTAGACGACCGACCAGATACCGCCTCTGGGCTGAACCCTATCGCC
>JAIUMG010000331.1 GCA_022565655.1 Alkalimonas sp. | reverse complement strand
GCTGGAGGCTACGCTCAGGCAGCTGCTCTGCTCAATAAAAGCCAATCTTCATTAAATCATGCCGTTTCTAAGTTGCAAAATATGCTTGGCATTGAGCTGCTGGAGGTCAAAGGCCGTAAAGCTTTTTTAACCCAGGCTGGCGAAGTGATGTTACGCCGTTCGCGCATGGTCACCCAGCAAGTCGAAGATCTGGAGCGATTGGCTGATACCATTGACAAAGGGTGGGAGCCAGAAATTCGTATTGCTGTTGAGCTGGCTTACCCGAAGCAGTTTCTCTACCAGGCGCTGCAGGCTTTTTATCCACAATGCAGAGGCAGCCGGGTACAGATTATTGATGCTGTTCTGACCGGCACACAAGAAATCATTCATGAGAAAAAAGCTGATCTGGTGATCAGCGGCACAGTACCGAAGGGCTATCTCGGTGAACCGCTCTATGTCACCCGCTTTATTCCTGTGGTTGGCCAACAACACCCCTTGGCGCAAGCAACACAGTTAGATATCACACAACTGAGCCAACAACTGCAAATTGTCATTCGGGACACTGCTCACAAACCTCAGGAACAAGGTGGCTGGCTAAAGTCGGAGCAACGCTGGACGGTCGATAACTTCTATGAAGCCATTGAGATACTGCAGCTCGGACTCGGCTTTTGCTGGTTACCAGACTTTACCGTACAAGCAGGCTTAGCCGATGGCAGCCTACAGGTGTTAAGTTTTAATAGCGGCAGCGAAAAGCTAGCGCCATTATCCTTACTTAGCCCTTACGAAGAACAGCTCGGCCCAGGTAGTAAATTACTCCGACAGTTGTTATTGTCTGTTCATCAAAAAGAAACTAAGGACATACCATGCATGATCAACAGCTTAAGCAGCTGATGGCTCAATCTGCCGAAGACGCAGTCAATTACGCCAAAGAAGAGTTTCAGCTCTCCCTGGATTACAGCATCGATAGTTTGGTGCAACTTGATGCATTAGTCTCAACGTTGCACCAACGACAAAAAAAGCAAGCCCATGCCACTGATCTGCTGTTTACGCTTTGTACTATTCTTGGTGCTTACGCGGGTGAAGTGTTTCGCCGCCATCGCGGAGGGGACTGGTTTCATGACAAAAGCAGTACTGAAGCCCCTTATGTTTGCTTGACCTATCTGGATAAAGAATACCCTTTCTCATCAATCATTTACCATAAAGTAATGACGGATGACAGCATCAGTATTGCCGATTATGTTGAGCAGGCCATGTCAAACGCTACTCAGTAATGCTTTTGTCCTTGCCATTAAGCAGGTAAAATAGCGCCACTTTCACCCTTCATCAATTGAGGAATGCCGTGAGCAACCAAAATCAATCCCTAAGTTATAAAGATGCTGGTGTCGATATCGATGCTGGTAATGCCCTGGTCGACCGTATTAAAGGTGCGGTAAAACGGACACATCGCCCCGAGGTGATGGGTGGCTTAGGAGGCTTTGGTGCTCTGTGTCAGATCCCCGCAGGTTACAAAGAACCGGTGTTGGTTTCAGGTACCGATGGCGTCGGTACCAAACTGCGCCTGGCGATGGATTTAAAGCGTCACGATGGTGTTGGCATTGATCTGGTCGCTATGTGCGTCAATGATTTGATTGTACAAGGGGCAGAACCTTTGTTCTTTTTGGATTATTACGCCACAGGCAAACTGAATGTAGATACCGCCACTGCAGTCGTTGAAGGAATCGCGGTTGGTTGTGAGCAATCTGGCTGTGCTTTGGTCGGTGGCGAAACTGCTGAAATGCCTGGCATGTATCATGGTGATGATTACGATATTGCCGGTTTTTGCGTTGGTGTGGTCGAAAAATCCGAGTTGATCGATGGCAGTAAAGTGCAGGCTGGTGATCAGCTGATTGCACTGGCCTCGTCCGGCCCACACTCCAATGGCTTTTCATTGATCCGTAAAATCCTCGAGGTCAGCGGCCAATCGCCTGAGCAAGAGCTTGAAGGTAAAAGCATCGCCGATCATTTACTGGCACCTACTCGCATTTACGTGAAAAATCTGCTGGATCTGATCAAACAACAACCTGTCCATGCGCTGTGTCACATTACTGGTGGTGGTTTTTGGGAAAATATTCCCCGTGTCTTGCCCGAGCAAACCAAAGCCGTCATTCAAGGCGACAGCTGGCAATGGCCGGCAATTTTTAACTGGCTGCAACAGCAAGGCAATGTCACAGAGCATGAAATGTACAGAACCTTTAACTGCGGTGTTGGTATGTTAGTGGTGGTCCCGCCTGCTCAATTGGATGCCGCTCTGGCGCAACTAAAGGTTGCTGGTGAAAACGCCTGGCATCTGGGTGAAATTCAGGCCGCTGCTTCCGGTGATGAACGCGTGATCATCCAGTAAGGGTTGGCATGAAATCGATCGTTGTCCTAATTTCTGGAAATGGCAGTAACCTGCAGGCTATCCTTGATGCCTGCGAGTCTGGCTTTATTGATGGCTCTGTGCGTGCCGTCATCTCCAACAAAGCAGATGCATTTGGTTTAGAGCGAGCCAAAGAAGCCGGCAGCGAGGCTTGCTGCTTGTCGCATAAAGATTTCCCCAGCCGGGAAGCCTATGATCAGGCTTTGCAGAAACTCATTGAAAGCTATCAAGCCGATTTGGTTGTGCTGGCTGGCTTTATGCGTATTCTGACGCCGGAGTTTGTGCAGCATTTTTCTGGTAAATTATTGAACATTCACCCATCTTTGTTGCCGAAGTATCAAGGCCTGCATACGCACCAGCGAGCCATGGAAGCGGGAGATAGCATCCATGGTTGCAGTGTACACTTTGTCACTGAAGAGCTGGATGGCGGGCCTGTCGTCCTGCAGGCTCGTGTCCCTATCTTCCCGGAAGATGAGCTGGCAGCAGTGACAGAGCGAGTGCATGAGCAGGAGTATCGTATTTATCCTTTGGTCATTCGCTGGTTCTGTCAGGGACGGTTACAGCAGCAAGGCAATCAAGCCTTACTGGATAATGAACCTTTATCGGAACACGGATATGCCAATGACGATGATGAGTATGATCTCTGACTGGCGCTTGAAAGCGCCTTTTTTTTTCTGTGCCTTAACTCTGCCTTTTCTCACAGCAGCTGAGCCCACTGATTTACCCACATTGCAATTAACCCCTTATACGGCCGATTATATTGTTTACCGTAACGGTAAAAGCCACGGCAAAGCACAACGTGAACTCCTGCAAGATAAGCAGCATTACAAACTACGTTATCAAAGTGAAGTCAGCTGGATGATCTTCAGTGATCGCCGGGAAGAAAAATCAACCTTTAAACTGAATGGTAGCCAGGTTCAACCCCTTGAATACACCATGACCCGCCGCGGTACCGGACCGGGTCGTGATTATCTCATCACCATGGACCCAGCAAAACAGGAGCTTCGGGTTGGCAAAGATCAAAAGCTTAAAACTGAGCCTTGGCATGATGACTGG
>JAIUMG010000330.1 GCA_022565655.1 Alkalimonas sp. | reverse complement strand
CCAAGATCCGCCAGCGTATCAGTATTCCGGTAATTGCCAATGGCGAGATCTGGACCCCAGCCCAGGCAAAACAATGTCAGCTTGAAGCGGCAACCAACGATATTATGCTGGGCCGAGGTGCTTTGGCGCTGCCAAATCTGGCGCAGTGCATTCGCCAACAGCAAACGCCGATGCCCTGGCCTGAAGTAATTGCTTTGCTGATGCAGTATTCAGAGTTTGAAGTCGCTGGCGATAAAGGCAAGTACTACTGCAATCGCATTAAGCAGTGGTTTAGCTACCTTAAGCTGCAGTACCCAGAAGCAGTTATTTTATTTCAACAACTTAGAGTATTAAGGCAGCCAGATGATATTCTGCTGCTGCTGCAAAAAACATTAAACTCCTTTACTTTACCGGCCAAATCGCTACAATAGCCGCCGCACTTTTGTGTCTATACCCAAGTCATCTTGTGTATAAGTTTTAATCGCTCTTTATCCAATAAGGTAATCGTTATGCATCCGATGTTAAACATCGCCATTCGTGCTGCCCGCAGCGCCGGCAATATAATCGCCCGTTCTTGTGAACAGCTGGATATTGTAAAATCCACTGAAAAAACCAGCAATGACTTTGTCACCAACATCGATCAGGAAGCTGAGCAGTTAATTGTGCAAACACTGCGCAAATCTTTCCCTGGCCACAGCATTGTAGGCGAAGAGCACGGCAACTACGGCAGCCAGGACAGCGATTACCAATGGATCATCGACCCACTCGATGGCACCTCTAATTTTATTCGTGGTATCCCCCATATTGCAGTCTCTATTGCGCTGAAAGTTCAGGGCAAGCTGGATCAGGCTGTGGTTTATGATCCGTTGCGTGGCGAGCTTTTTACCGCATCGCGTGGTCGTGGCGCTCAGCTGAATGGTCGCCGTATCCGGGTGGGCAACCGGCCGGATCTGAATGGTGCCATGCTGGCGACTGGTTTTCCATTCAAGCAAAAACAACATCTGAATACCTACAGTGCTCTCTTCAATAGCTTGTTTCCTGCAGTGGCCGATATGCGCCGTGCTGGCTCTGCTGCATTGGATCTGGCTTACGTCGCTGCCGGGCGCATTGATGGTTTTTGGGAAATGGGCTTAAAGCCCTGGGATACCGCGGCGGGTGAGCTGCTGGTGCGCGAAGCTGGTGGTATGGTGACGGATTTTGCTGGTGGCAATAACCATATGAAATCAGGCAATATCGTCGCAGCCAGCCCCAAAGTGTTGCAAGGTATGTTGAAAAATATGCGGCCGCATCTGACCGATGATTTTATGCGTTAAGCAAAGCCATATCGAGTGCTCTGCAAGTAATGAGCAAACGCAAGATGGCTGGTATACTTACTTCACCGGCTTCCAGGAGCACGTCCGTGTGCCCTCTCAGCCTCCGCAGCATCCATGCTGCTGTTGCGTAAGTACACCAGCCATCTCGCTACCAGAGTCCCAGATTTTCAGACAAATGGTTGCCTAAGGCTTATCCAACGGCAGTCCCGCTTCACACCAGGCTTTATAGCCACCCGCTAAACTAAACACCTGCTGATAGCCCATCTGTTGCAGCGCTTGGGCAGCCAGTGCCGAGCGAAAGCCACCACCACAATACAAAATAATCGGCTGCTGCTTGTCTTGCACGGTCTGTTCAATATCCCGCTCTATCACCCCTTTACTCAGATGCATGGCACCCGGTAAATGCCCGGCCTGCCACTCGTGATCTTCCCGAGTATCCAACAAGACGTAGGGGGTACTCAGTTCGTTCAAGCCGTCGATTTCTATCTCTCGGATCTCGGCTTTAGCGGCGTTGACTATGGCTAAAAATCCGGGGGAATGTTGCATAATGCTGTTGCTCCAATAAATTCTGCGCAAAAAAATGCCAGTCGACTGACTGGCATTGTGCGTTTGGTACCGAATTAAATCAAGGGCTCAGTATTCTCGCCTTCTTTTTCCACCGGCGGTGGCATCAGATCTTCACGACTAATGCCCAGCAATAGTGAAGTCGAGCTGGCAATATACACCGATGAATAGGTCCCGATCACCACACCAAACAACAGCGCTGTGGCAAAGCCATGGATCAATTCACCGCCTTTGAAAAACAACACCAGCAACACCAGAATGGTGGTTAAAGAGGTGACTAAGGTACGGCTTAAGGTGCCGGTCAGGGACTCATTGACCACGTCGATAGGTGCACTCTCACGGATCCGTAAAAAGCCTTCCCGGATCCGGTCACACACCACGATGGTATCGTTCAGCGAGTAACCTATCACCGCCAAAACAGCAGCAAGGACGGTTAAATCAAACTCCAGGCCTAGTAAAGAGAACAAGCCTAATGTCAGGATCACGTCATGCGCCAAGGCAGCCACCGCACCAAGGGCGAAACGCCACTCGAAACGAAACGCCACGTAGATCATAATGCAGATCAACGCAGCTAGTGTCGCCAGGCCACCTTGCTCTTTCAGTTCAGCCCCCACACTAGGGCCAACATACTCGATGCGACGCATATCCACCGTATCGGCATCGTGCTGATCCAACAAACGAAGGATATTCTCGCCCAACGTAACCTGCTCAATATCATCCCTTGGACCAATGCGGATCAACACTTCCTGGCTGGAGCCAAAATACTGCACCACGGCATCCGGAAAGCCTTCATCAGCCAGCACTGAACGGATGGAAGATAGGTCCGCATCACGTTGATAACCCACTTCAATCACGGTACCACCGGTAAAGTCCAGCCCCCAGTTCAATCCTTTGGTGGCCATTAAACCAATCGATGCAACAATAAGGATACTCGACAGAATTAATGCCGGTACCTTCAGCTTCATGAACTGAATGGTGGTTTGAAAATTAAATCCAATCATCATGCGCTCCTTATATCGGCAGTGACTGCACGCGGCGGCCACCCCAAATCATATTCACCAGCAAGCGCGTACCGACAATGGCGGTAAACATCGAAGTGACGATACCAATCATCAACGTCACCGCAAAACCTTTAATCGGCCCGGTACCGACACCGAACAAAATAAGCGCGGCAATTAAGGTAGTCACATTGGCATCGGCAATGGTAGATAGCGCCTTGTCATAACCATGATGAATGGCTTGCTGCACACTACGCCCATCACGAAGTTCTTCACGGATGCGCTCGAAAATAAGCACATTGGCATCCACCGCCATACCGACCGTTAATACGATACCAGCCATACCGGGTAATGTTAGCGTGGCTCCTGGGATCATCGACATAATACCGACAATCAATACCAGATTGACGGTCAGCGCTGCGTTGGCAATTAAGCCAAAACCACGGTAGTACAACACCATAAAGATAAGAACCGCCACCAGACCATACATAATAGCTGTTCGACCCAGTTCAATGTTTTCCTGGCCCAGGCTTGGACCTATGGTGCGTTCTTCAATGATTTGAGTTGGTGCCAACAAAGCACCAGCACGCAATAATAAGGCTAAATTATGC
>JAIUMG010000329.1 GCA_022565655.1 Alkalimonas sp. | reverse complement strand
CGATCAGGCCGGTCAAAAAAGGTTTGGTTGTAAGCCAGTTGGCTAACCTTACCAGCCACACTTTGTAAACCAAAGATACTCCGTGCTTCTATCGCCGCAATAACGCGATTTAAATCGTCTTCACTGACGCCCCGTTGCTCAATTTCCGCCAGATTCTGTCGAATGATGGCTTCAATATCAGCAAGATCTTTCCCGGCTGCTGGATGCGGTAACGCCATCATGGTGAAGTTGCAAGCGAGCTCCATGCAACTGTGACCGGCATTGGCTTGCACGGCAAGGCTTGGACGAACCAGGCTTTGATACAGCATGGAGTTATTGCCAGACCCGAGGATATTTGCCAACACATTCAATGCTGGTGCATCGGGGTGGCCTGCATAAACCGTTGGCAAACTGATAAACACCAACGGCAAATGCACATTGTCTTCCATAGAAATATAACGGTTTTGATCCAGTTGAGCTGGCGCTTTGGCCATGGCTTCAACTTCTGGCCCCCGCGGAATGGGCCCAAAGTATTTTTCTGCCAGTCTGACGACTTCTTGGGTATCAACAGCACCACCAATGGTTAAGGTTGCATTGTTAGGCCCGTACCAGCGCAGGAAAAAGTTTTTCAGATCATCCATGGTGGTGCGATCAATATCGTCCATATGACCAATCACCGGCCAGGAGTATGGGTGGCCGAATTCATACTTGGCTTGAGACACTCGCTCCCATAAGCGACCATAAGGCCGGTTATCCACCATCTGGCCTCGTTCGTTTTTGACCGTGGCTTGCTGAATATCGAATTGTTCCTGAGTCACTGCATCCAGAAAGAAGCCCATCCTATCCGCTTCCAACCACAGCATTTTTTCCAGTTGATTAACCGGTACCGTCTGAAAGTAATTGGTTCGATCGGCATTGGTGGTACCATTTAAGGTACCGCCAGCCTCGGTCACAATACGAAAGTGCTCTTCATCGGCAACGTTTTCAGAGCCCTGAAACATCATGTGCTCAAAAAAGTGGGCAAAACCGGATTTGCCTATCTCTTCACGGGCAGAGCCTACATGGTAGGTGACATCCACATGCACCAGGGGATCAGAATGATCTTCATGCACTATCACCGTCAAGCCATTGGCCAATTCAAACTTTTGATATGGAATAGCAACCACATCCGCCTGAGGTTGATGCTGCTCAATAAAGCTAACTCCGGCTGGTAAGGCGCCAGTTGGTGTTTGTTGGCTACTGCAAGCCGTTAGGCCGGCAGCCATCACAAGGGCTACAGTTAATTTGGATAATTTCAAAGGACTCTCCATCGTATAGTAGTTACTGCGTCGCAGACTATCCAGGTTACAAATTCGCAATCATTTAATCACAGAGCTTTTCAGTTGTTAAGGTTACAATGTGTAACAAAGTACAACCAAAATCCAATCGCAGTTCATTGCCAGTTCAGCCTTCTGTGGGTATGCTGAATTGAATCAATCGATTATGAGCTCTTATGCGTCGATTTCTGCGGGTCACCAGTCTGATACTTACCTTGCTGCTTTTTGTGCTGCTGGCGCTATTCTTTTGGTTGCAGCAACAGATTAAACAGCTCCCGGTACAGCAACTGGATTATCAGATACAATCCATCGGTTGGCGGCAGCTGCAATTAAACCATCTGCAGTTTGATATCATGCTGGAACAACAGCCACTGAATGTGCAGATAAAACAGCTACAGCTTAGCTGGCGCTGGCAGAGCTTCGGGCCGCAACTGCAGCTGCTTGAGTTGCAGCAGTTGCAACTCAATCTTGCCAACTTCCCCTCGCCCACGGAAACGTCAACGGCAGATAAGGCTGAATGGCAACTACCTGAGCAGTGGCAATGGCCGGCTTGGTTACCCAGACACACCCGCATCTCACAACTGACGTTGGATCTGCCTTGTGGCAGTAATGACAAGCCTAGCAACAGTGGCAAGAGTCGCTGCATTTATCTGGGCAGCCTGCAACTGAGCCAGGATGAACACCTCACCGCTGAATTAAAGCTCCGTGATCCGGATCAGAGCACAACTGACCAACTGCAGTTGCATCTTCATTACCAGTTACAGCAACAGTGGCCTGAGCTGGCTCTGCAGCTTAGCATTGACCAATGGCTGGAGCTGCAGCTGGACAGCTCACTGGCTGAGTCCACGTCCATTAACGCCCCGCATGCTGCCCCTCTGCCGGAACACTCCGACACCCACTGGCAAGGTGAACTTGAACTCATGGTGCAGCCACTGCCAGACTGGTTGTTGACTCAACTGGCGCATTGGCAGGTAGAGCTGCCTGAGCACTGGCTGGAGCAATTTCAGCAACCCGTTTCTGCTGGTAGCAACTGGCAGTTGTTCGTACCGTCAGAGCTTAACCAGCAAGCCTGGCAGCACCTGAGTGGTTACTGGCAGTTGCAGCTTAGTAGCCCAAGCCCAATCTATCTACCCGGTGTTGGTTTACTCACTGCTGAGATCCAGGCCAGTGCCCAGTTTCAGCAGGGTCAGCTGGCGCCGTTTCGACTGGCGGCAGGAGGCCAACTCAGCGAGCTGAGCTGGCCAGAGGCATTGCGCGAAGCTGGCGCGGCTTCGAAAACATTCTCCTGGAGCTTAAGCAGTCAGCAAACAACGGCTTTAAGTTTGCAGGCACTGCCATTGCAAATTCGCCTAAGCTCCGATGATCGGCAGTATCAACTGTTGGCAGGTTTCGAGTTGGATTTGCTCAACCAGCAGGCCTCCATCGATCAGCTGCAAGTCAAGCTGCAACAGCCTTCTCTGCACCTCGATGACTGGCAGCTGACAGCGCTGCAACTCGATGCTGAATTTAGCGGGCATCTGTCAAACAATGCCCTGCTCTTACAAAGTAAAGCGCCTATCCGTTTGCAAAGCCAACTGTCCAATGAAGAGCTAGCACTTGTTATTCCAACCGTTGACTTTACATGGCAGGATGTCACTATCCAGCTTTCGGGTGCAGCTACCGAACAAGCAAGCCTGCAGCTAAGCAGTACACTGTCGCTCAAGGCTCAACAACTGCAACACCCTGTAGTAAAGCCGCTTGATTGGCACTGGCACGGCAGCTTATCCGCTGAGCAGAGCCCGCAGCAGTGGCAAGCGGACATCAACGGCAAGCTAGAGACTTCTTCCGGCCTGGAGTTGCAGCAGCAACTTACTGCCAACGCCCAACAACTGCAGCTCGACTGGCAACTGGCTGATGTGTTTATACTGGCAGGCAATACCCTGGCCAGCACCCTGGCTGACTGGCCCGAACTGCTCACCTTGCAGCGCGGCAGAATTCGGCATCAGGGGCAGCTTATCCTGCCATTGAATGAAAGCCACTGGCAGCTGCATAGCGACACCAACCTGGTGGATCTGAGTGGTTTTTATGACACCACCACCTTTAGCGGCCTGAACAGTCAACTTTTGCTCGAGGCCAACGCTGAGCAACTGACAGTGACTACGCCCGGCTTGAAGGTCGAGCAAATTGAACAAGGCATCGTTGCCGGGCCCCTGCACG
>JAIUMG010000328.1 GCA_022565655.1 Alkalimonas sp. | reverse complement strand
TTCGTCAGCAAAACTATGACGAATATAGATGCTGGCCAGCTCTTTTTCCGCATAGGCGACGCCTTGATCATCGCCTGCTTCTGCAGCGATTTGTTTAGAGGAACGGAGTAAATCGACACCTTTTTGCAGGTTACCAAGATTAATATGGGCTCTACCCAGCCCATACTTGGCAATGCTGACTTCGACAACATTGCCCTGAGACTGATGAAACTGCACCGACTCTTCAAAATAGGGAATAGCCAGTTCATCTTCCCGGCGGTATTCATACACCAAAGCCAGATAGCCCGCGATATGGCCTTTACTGACCATGAGATCATCTGCCGGCGCGAGCTGGTACGCCTGCAGCAAATCTTGCATCGCTGCTACATAATTGACCAGGCTAAGTTGCAGTATGCCGCGCACCACCAAGCCTTGGATAAATAGCGCCTGCTGCTCGTTGCTTTGCGCCCAATCGATAGCAGCTTCAGTCATGGACATGCCTTCTGACGGAGTGCCGGCTAAATCCAGTGCCGTTGCTTTTGTCAGATGCAGAGCATGGTACAGCCAGGGTTGTTGCTCCGGCTGGATCAACGCTAAGGCCTGCTCTACGGTTTGGATGGCCTGATGTGGGTACACCAATACCGTTTGCAGTTGAGCCAGCAGATACAAGAGTTGTGCTTGTTCTAGCGGGGCATCGGTCTGCTGCAGTTGTTGCTGAATTTGTTGCTTGCTGCCCTCTGGGTCTTGCTGGCTCATGCGGTAGAGCGCCTGATACGGCTCAGACAAGGTTGTGATATAGGATGTAGAGGCCAGGCTAGCGCTCGAAAATAGCAGCAAATAAAACCAGACACCCAGCCTTGGCTTTAGCCTGAGCCAGCTCAAGGAAAGCATGTGAAGCCCTTAATCAGCAAATAGTGTAACCATTATCATAACAGCCGACTTCTGTTCAGGACAATTTATCTGCTTGAAATAAGAGCACAATAGAGGTTTAACCTGTTTTACCGCCGATTGGTTTGTATTTTTTTGCGCGGCACTGGTCAAATTGGTCAGAGTCAGTAGAATAGTGCCTTCCATTCATGACCGAAGTTAACGCATGATGCAGACAGAGCAAGACCCTTTTTTGGATATTCGACCCTACAACGACAGTGAAGTCGCTGGTGCCATTGCGCGCCTGATCGCTGATCAGGATTTCATCGATGCGATTTTGCACTACCGTTTTCCGCACCTTTCTGGTCCCTTTGGCTGGTTGCTATCACCTGTGCTGAAAGTAGTACTCAAGCGGAAGTGGGCGCGCTTAACCACGGTGAAGGATGTACAGTTGCAGGTGTCTCGTTACATGAAAAGCACCATGGCGAATACCACTTCGGGGTTCAGTTATTCCGGTGTTGAACAGCTCAAGCCGGATCAGGCCTATTTGTTTATTTCCAATCATCGTGATATCGCTATGGATCCGGCCATTGTCAATTGGTGTTTGCATAAGTACGGCATGAACACGGCCCGAATTGCCATCGGTGATAACTTGTTGAAAAAGCCCTGTGTCACCGAGTTGATGCGTTTAAATAAAAGCTTTATTGTGCGCCGCTCCATGAAAGGCCCACGTGAAATGCTGAAAGCCTTGTCTCAGTTGTCTGCTTATATTCACCACTCACTGGGGCGCGAGAAGCAATCCATCTGGATTGCCCAGCGCGAAGGCCGGGCGAAAGATGGCGATGATATGACTGAAGCCGCCATGCTGAAAATGCTGTATATGGAAGGGCGCAAGCAGGGGATCTCGTTTGCGGAAGATATAGGCCAGTTACACATTATTCCTGTAACCATTAGTTATGAGTTCGATCCGTGCGATAAAGCCAAGGTTCGTGAGCTGGTGCTAAAGCAGACTCAGGGACATTATCAGAAAGGTGAGTTTGAAGACATCGACAGCATTATCCAGGGCATTGTGGGCTTTAAGGGCAGGGTGCATGTTGCCTTTGGTCAGATGGTACAACCGAATGTTGACTCAGCCGATGAGCTGGCTGCCGCTTTGGATGCAGAGATCTACCGCAATTATCGGTTGTTTCCCATCAATTATCTGGCTGCTGGTGTTGAGCACGACAGCATCAGTGAACAAGACCGTGCCCAGTGGCAACAAAAGCTGGCTGAGCATAGTGAGGCAGAGCAAGCCTGGCTTAAAACCATGTATGCGGCTCCGGTGATAAAACAACAAAAGTTAACCGCGCCCGCCATGGCGGAGTGAGCATAAAAAAAGGACACCTCGGTGTCCTTTTTTCTTGAGTAATTTGTGTCTTACAGCGGAGATACGTTCGCCGCTTGTGGGCCTTTCTGGCCTTGTTCGATTTCGAACGATACACGCTGACCTTCAGTCAGAGTTTTGTAACCGTCGCTTACGATAGCACGGTAATGAACGAAAGCATCAGCGCCACCGTTATCTGGAGTGATGAAACCAAAGCCTTTATCGGCATTGAACCATTTTACGATACCAGTTGATTTAGACATTATCTGTCTCCTGAAAAAATTAAAATTAAATGTGTAACGCGCTATGCGTTGGTAGCCGGCAAAAATGTTACTTATGTGGCCAACCAGCGTGAATCTTCAGGGACATGACTTACTAATGAAGCTGTGCTGCGAAGTGTTCAGGAACAAGTTGTACATAGGTCTGCATTACAGGCCAAGAATCATCATAACAGCAATTGTTCGAATGTATAGTAATTTTTGTGGTTTTTTGGTGGCGCTAATTAACGCATTTCTTCTTATAAAAGCTGACGTTAAACGCATCAAGCATAGGCAGAGACCTAAAGTTATGTTAATTTTACGCTGCTTATTATATTAACATAAAAAATAAAAGGCTCTTGTATGACATTAAAATTTGCATCTTCATTGCTTAGCCTGCTGGTGGTCTCGGCCATGGCTCAAGCCGAGCAGGATCCCTATCTTTGGTTGGAAGACGTTCATGGCGAGCGAGCCATGGAGTGGGTTGAACAACAAAATAAACATGCCAAGCAGCAACTGGCGCAATCCGAGCTGTATCAACAGATGTTTGATCAGACCCTTGAAGTGCTGGATTCGGATGATCGTATCGACTTCCCCAGTCGTCAGGGCGATTACCTCTACAACTTCTGGCGTGATGCCAACAATCAGCGCGGTTTGTATCGTCGTACCACGGTTGAAAGCTATGCCACTGGCGATCCTGAGTGGCAAGTGGTTTTAGATATCGATGCATTGGCAGCCGCTGAAGACGAAAACTGGGTGTACAAAGGCATGTCATGCCTGTACCCGGATTATCAGCGTTGTTTGGTCAACTTATCTCGCGGTGGCGCCGACGCGACTGTGGTACGCGAGTTTGATAAAAGCACCATGAGTTTTGTCGAGGATGGCTTTACATTGCCCGAAGCAAAAAGTCGGGTTGGCTGGATTGATCAGGATAGCCTCTATGTAGCGACTGACTTTGGTGAAGGCAGCCTGACTACCTCCGGCTATCCCAGAGAGGTGCGTGTATGGCAGCGTGGTGCTGACTTGG
>JAIUMG010000327.1 GCA_022565655.1 Alkalimonas sp. | reverse complement strand
CTTGAATATCTTGAGCAACTGCCCAAGGAAGATGCTCAGGCTGATATCGCTGATCCTGAACAATTTAAGTGGCACGATGATGAGCCCGTTCAGGCAGAGCCCCGTCGGCGCGCTGATGAAAGCGAACATGACGATGATGATGACGACTTTGATGATGATGATTACGACGTCGAAGTGATTTATCAGCGTTAGTGGGGGCTTGGTATGATATCGATGATCGCTGCAATGGCTGAAAACAGGGTCATAGGGCTCGACAATCAAATGCCCTGGCACCTGCCAGCCGACTTACAGCACTTTAAGCGACTCACCAGCGGTAAAACGGTGCTGATGGGGCGCAAAACCTATGAATCGATTGGTAAGGCTTTGCCCAACCGACGTAATCTGGTGATTAGCCGACAGGATGCGCCAGTAGGTAGTGATGCAGAGTGGTTCGATAGCCTGGATACTGCTTTGGCTCAGGTATCGCCTGATGAAGAACTGATGGTGATGGGTGGGGCGGAAATTTATCGACAATGTTTACCACTGGCACAGCGACTGTATTTGACCTTTATTGATCTGAATGTAGCGGGGGATACTTGGTTTCCTGACTATGAGGCTGAGGCCGATTGGCAGTTGATTCATGAACAAAAATGCCTCTTAGATCAAAAAAATCCTTATAATTATCGCTTTGTTACGTTAGAGCGACGCAGAACACAGTAGATTATTTGCGCAGGGTGCGACATATTGCTACTATGATTCAATAGCTATTGATTAAGGAGAAGTAGATGAAGTTGTTACCTTCAATTGTCTGTGGGGCTGTTGTTGCCGGTGCGCTGCTGTTGGCTCCACCAGCTTCGGCAGATCAGCAATTAGCTGCTTCCATGTGTGACTATGTCGCTGCAGATGACCGGAACCGTTTTCGCAAAGTACTGAGTGATTACCGGTTGCGCTTGCGCAATATATACGATGGCGTGATTTGTAACGGTGAGAGTTTAATTCGCCATGCTTTTCGTAATGAAGCAACTGATGTAGGTGAGTTTATTATCCGACAGCTACCGGGGTCACAATTGGCCGCTTCAGGTGATGTTGAATGGGCAGAAGCCAATGGTTTTGGTGGTACTGACTTATTCTCTTCCTTGCAGGATCGTGCAGGTGGTTAATCAGTACCGTATAAGCACATAAAAAAATCCGCCAATCGGCGGATTTTTTTATGTCGATGGCCCCAACACGAGCGCCGGGGCAGTGAATTACACTTTAAACTGATCAACCGACTGGCGCAGCTCTTCGGCCAACCGGGCCACTTCATGGCTGGAGTCGGACGTTTGTTCGGCGCCTGAAGCGGTTTCTTCCGCGATGGATACAATGGATTCAAGCAGCTGACTGATGTCATTGGCGACCTGGTTTTGCTCTTCGGCTGCATGAGCAATTTGTTCACTCATATCGCGGGCCTGATGGACTGCATTGGTGATGGAATCCAGAGCTTTATCCTGAATATCGGTTTGTTCCACACAGTTTTCTGCTTGCTTTTTGCCCTTTTTCATCGCTTCTACGGCGTTCTGTGCGCCTTTTTGCAGGACTTCAATCATGGACTGAATTTCTTGCGTTGAATCCTGAGTTTTGCTGGCTAAGGAGCGAACTTCATCTGCGACCACGGCAAAGCCACGCCCTTGCTCGCCGGCACGGGCGGCCTCGATGGCAGCATTTAGCGCCAGTAGATTGGTTTGCTCAGCGATGCCACGGATCACATCCAAAATACTGCCAATGGAAGCGCTATCCTGATTGAGCTTATTGATCACAACCGAAGCCTGTTCAACCTCATTGGATAGGTCGGTAATGATGCCTTTGTTGGTTTGCGAAATGCCTTTAACACGCTCGGCTTCACTATCGGCGTTTTTGATCTCAGCCAGTGCATCCCCAGCACTTTGCATCACGCCCTGAGACGTGCTGCTCATTTCGGTGGTTGCTGTAGCAGCCTGAGTCACCTGAGACTTCTGCTCTTTAATGGCTCCACTGGTTTGCACCGTGATGGCCGAGGTTTGTTCAGAAGCAGCTGCCAACTGGGTAGAGCGTGAAATGATGCCCTTAATCAGCTGTTGCAAGCTATCAATGACCTTGTTGCAGTTTCTGGCCAACTCGGCAAATTCGTCTGAGCCTGATGCATCCAGCTTACGGGTTAAATCGCCAGAGGCGACTACGCCCAAAATTTCATTAACCTTATGCAGCGGCAAGGTGATGCTGCGTACCGTCCAGATGGTGATGACGGCGGCCAGCACGATAGAAATAAACATCACGATAAAGTTGAAGGTTACTGCATTGCTTACATCGGCAGCGGCTCCTTGTTGAATATCGTTGGCAGCTGCTCTGGCTTGATCCAGCAAGGCGTTTAATTGGCTTAAGCCGGTGTTGGCGATCTGCTCAACCTGATCAAGGAGCTCGGTTGCATCATCAATGGCTCTAAGGTGTTGTTCTTTTAATCGGATAATCCCCGTGCTACCGGACAGCAGTTGCTCGATTTCAGCAACCTTTTCGGCTAAATCAGATACCAAATTAACACTAGAGCCGGCTTGTTGTTCGATAATGGCGAACTGCTGAGTCAACTCGTTTAACCGGAAGCTGAGTTCGTTGCTAACAGTACCGGCTGTTGAGGCATTGTCGGTTCGGATCAGATCGACGGCAGTACTGATCAAGGTATTCACGCCCATTTCAATCTGGGTTGCCGCCTGGTAGGCCTCAGGAAAACGATTGCTGACATCACGAACATCGGTAAAATCGAGAATGTACATGGCTGCATCATCAGCTGCCATTTCCAAATCTTCCATTTGCGCGTTCAGTTGATCGCGCAACGTGAGGCGCTTGGTCAGCTCATCAAATAGCTGATTGCTAGTTGGGATGAAATTGCTATATGTATCAATAACCTGATTAAAAGACTCTTGCAATTGAGGCTCTTGCTCGAGGGCCGTTTGTAACGCTTGTACTGAGCGATCAAAAGCGCCTCTTTCTTGGTTAAACTGTGTTTGATGATTGCGTATCTCAGTCAATTCACTGGCATAAAATGCCTGCAAGCCAATTTTACTCATAACGACAAACTGGCTTTGCAATGCGGCGCTATTTTCCAGTGCAGGAATGGACACATCGTTGACTTGGGTGGTGGAGTTATTGATGCTGTTGAGGCTGAGGTAAGCAGAAATACCCAGGATCAAAAGCAGCAAAGAAATGATGCCAAAACCACCAATCACTCTAAGCGCTACCGTTAACTTCATAAAGACTCCCGATGGACTGGTCAAGAAGGTATAAATAAATAGTGAATTGAATCAGCTACTAGTGTAGCCAAATTCAAGGTAAATACCAACGCGTAATAGGTTATGGCAAACATTTATCGTTTTATCTGAGCCATTATTTCTGGTATCCGCTTACACTATACCGCTGTTTGGTTTGAATACAATAGGCGGTCAGTTGATTCCCCCAGACGCAGCCGGTATCCAGTGCTTCCACCCTGGGGTGCGGGCAGTTGCCATTTAACGCAG
>JAIUMG010000326.1 GCA_022565655.1 Alkalimonas sp. | reverse complement strand
TGATTAGATATCGGGGTTTTCCATTAAAAAAGCGGTCATATGTTTAACGATATTCCAGGCACTTTTTCTGGCGGGCCTTAAATCGCCGTGATTGGTTGTGACGGCTATAGAGATTTGCAACTCCGGAATAATCACTAACAGCGCAAACCAAAAGCGGTTAGAGCCGTTGTGATATAAAACTTTGTGTTCATTCGCCCAGGAATCATCCAACGCCAAAATCCAACCATAGGCATAGTCTTCCATACCGGGTTCGTGGAGTCGTTGATAAGTTTGGGCACTCAACAGCTCGCTCTGACCCTGACTGCCCAAAAGATGTTCATTCGCATAGGCAGATAAGTCGTTGAGCGACATGTGAATCATACCAGCAGGTCCCATGATAGGAGAGTTATCAGTGTCGGTGGTTACCGCTTGCGGGCCTCTAAACCAGGTGGTTTTATGACCTCGTGGTTGTTCCATCGTTTCGTTTACATCGACAGGTGGACCGAAGCCACCGCTCGACAACTCCAGCGGTTGAAACACCTCTTCACGAATGAGATCTTCCCAGGTTTGCCCGGTTTTGGTGGTGGCCAATACAGCAGCAATTGTATAGCCAACATTGGAATATTCGAAATCAGTGCCCGGCTTATAATCGGGCTTTCTCTCTAGAATTTTCAGGACTTCTTCTTTGCGTAGCGCGTCGCGCTCTGTCCCTTCTTCTGGGTGCAGCGACTGGATTCTCCAGGGAAAATCAGTTCTAGCTCCACCAGTGTGAGTGAGCAGCTGCGACAAAGTGGCGTCTCGCCATTGAGGCCTTACCCTGCTGTCAGTGAGGATGTCACCAACTGTGTGTAAATACCCCATTTATAACACAGTCATCTCGTAGAATATTTATGCCGCATTTCGGTACTCAAATGGCGTCATATCATTGAGTAAATCGTGCGGTCGTTCGTTGTTGTATAGCTCAATCCAGTCTTCGGTTATTTGTTTTACTTCATTCAGGTTGTTGAAAATGTAGCAGTCGAGTACATCGTCACGATAAGTTCGGTTGAACCGTTCAATATATGCGTTCTGATATGGGCATCCGGGCTTAATGTAATCAATCATAATGTCATGTGCTTTTGCCCAGTTCACGAATACTTCTGAGGTGAATTCGCTGCCATTATCAACCCGAATTTTTTCAGGGTAACCGTGCCATTCAGCAAGTTGGTCAAGATAGCGTATGACGCGCAATGACGGCATGCTGGTCGCAATATCAATACCCAATACTTCGCGATTAAAATCATCAATCACGTTAAATGTGCGAAACCTAACTTTGTTGTGCAGGCTGTCGCTCATAAAGTCCATTGACCAAGACTTACCCAGGGCATCTGGAGCAGCTAATGGCTCTGGATTGCGGTTGGGTAAGCGCTTTTTACCTTTGCGCCGCAGGTTCAGTTTTAGCTCAGTGTAAACGCGATAAACACGCTTGTGATTCCAGCGGTGGCCTAGCTTACGAAGGCGTTTGAAGCACTTCGGGAAGCCCCACCGATGATGCCTTTCGACTAAAGCATTCAAAACATCAATGATTTCATCATCATCAGTCAGCTTCGGCTCGTAATAGTAGGCGGTTCGGCTGATGCCAACCACATCACAGCACTTTACAACGCTTGCTTTATACTGCACCTGCAACTCGCGTGCCCAGATTTTTCGTTCTGTCACAGGTGCTAGAGCTTTTTTATAATGTCTTCTTGCATCTGTGATTTGAGGCTCAGCTCTGCATACATCTGCTTAAGCCGGCGGTTTTCCTCTTCAAGCTCTTTTAAGCGGCGCACATCCGATGCTTCCATACCGCCGTACTTTTCGCGCCATTTATAAAACGTTGAATTACCGATACCGTACTTACGGCAGATGTCTTTTACCGGCATGCCGGCTTCGGCTTCTTTTAAAATCGCCACAATCTGGCTTTCTGTCATGCGTTTGCTCATCGTAAAACCCCTTTGTTTTAGTTTAAAAGAAATTCTACGAGTGAGCTGTATTATTTTACGGGGTAGTTACAGCAGAGCATAAGCGCAACCAGCGCAAAGGCCAGCACAGCAGCCTGCTGGAGCATATGCCCGACCATCATAAAGCGATGCTGGAATGGTCGCCTGCACGGTTGCACAGCTGGTCGGCTTCAATAGGCCCTTACACGGCGCATTGGGTGCATGAATTTATCCGTCAGGCCGATCATCCGGCGCAAGCGGTGCGGCCTTGTCTGGCACTGCTGGGTCAAAGCAAAAGCTATGGCAAAGAGCGGCTGGAAGCCGCCTGCTTACGAGGCCACCTGACCGGAGCCAACCGGTTGCACAACATCCGTGCCATGCTGAAAAACGGCCTTGAACAACAGCCACTGAGCAAAGCAAAGCACGATCCACTGCAAGCGATCAGTCATGACAACGTGCATGGCGAAGGCTACTTCCATTAAGGGGAATACCATGCAATTACGCATTGATGAACAACTGAGCCAACTGCATTTAAGTGGCATGAGACAGGCGCTGGCCCAGCAGCAAGAGCAGAGCATGCTGTATCAGGATATGAGCTTCGAAGAACGGCTGCAGTTGCTGCTAAGCCATGAACTGGTGCAAAGAGAGCAGCGAAAAATCAACCGGTTAGAAAAGCAAGCCCGCTTCCGGCTGAGCGCTCAGGTCGAGCAAATTGACTACCGGGTGAGCCGGGGCTTTAGTAAACCGCAGATCCGCCAGTTACTGGAAGGACACTGGTTAAGCCACCAACAGAACTTGTTATTGACTGGCTCGGCAGGCTGCGGCAAAAGCTATCTGGCCTGTGCCCTTGGCCGTTACTTTATCCGCCAAGGGATGGCGGTGAGGTACTACCGGCTGAAAACACTGCTGGAAGCCATGCGACTGGCCCAGGCCGACGGCAGCTATCCGAAGCTACTGGAACAGCTCAATAACGTTGCGATCCTGATCCTGGACGATTGGGGCATGGAGATGCTGGACGCCACAGAGCGCAGTAACTTGCTGGAGATCGTTGATACGCGCCACGGCAGAGTCTCAACCATAGTGGCCAGCCAACTGCCGGTCGATAAATGGTACGGCATGATCGGTGAAGCCACCTTCGCCGAAGCGATCTTAGATCGACTGATCCACAGAGCCGTACGAGTCACGTTAACGGGGGAATCCATGCGAAAACAAGGTGCAAACTTGACGCATGCCGATCAGAAAGAGTAAAAGAAAGATGTTGTTAGTGCGGGAAGAAAAATAGTGATCGGCATGATGTTATTGACCGATCGGCATGATGTTATTAGCCAGCCATACTCATAAAACCTCCGGATGTGGTTTAAGTTTAACTAGCGAGTTCATTTCTTTGTATGCTGCCATGCTTTACCATTCACGCCACAAATCAGAATTGGCATTTGTGGTGTGAAATGAAAGGGCTTCAAAGCAGGTTATCCGCGATAGCATTTAGGCCTGTTTCGCTAACTGCGAGCTCATCCAATCGGCAAGCTGCAGTGCTGGAGCAAGATAGGTTTCGGCTTTATAGCCATAACGTGCACCGGG
>JAIUMG010000325.1 GCA_022565655.1 Alkalimonas sp. | reverse complement strand
GGCAGCAATGCTCGCTCATTCCGCTTTGCTTTCCCCTGTTTTGTTGATGATGAAGGAATTTATTACGATGCCTCAGCACCATCACGCTTAGAACGTTTGATCAAACAACCGTTAACGCCTGAACAGCAGCAGCGTGCGATTGCTTTGCAACAAGCCTGGCAGCAAGGTCGGGTGTCGAAATACAATCATAATCGAGATGCGTGCCAGTTGCCTGATGTGCCTTATGTGTTGGTGGTTGATCAAACGGCCGGTGATGCATCTATCCAATATGGCCTTGGGGATGCAGAGCGCTTTCAACAGATGTTGGCTGCGGCTATCTGCGATTACCCCGAGCATCGCATTGTTTTGAAGGTACACCCAGATGTGTTTACCGGTAAGAAACAAGGTCACTTTCAGTCATTGTCTAAAGCACAGCAGCAACGTGTTGATATTTTGGCCGATGATGTTCACCCTGCCAGCCTGTTGCAGCACTGCAGCGCTGTGTATTGCGTAACATCGCAGATGGGCTTTGAAGCTTTGCTTTGGCAAAAGCCCGTGTACACTTTTGGCATGCCTTTTTATGCGGGTTGGGGTTTAACGACGGATGCATTGCCGGCTCCAGAGCGACGTTGTGCTGTCACTCTTGAGCAATTAATTCATGCAGCTTTGATTGACTATCCACGTTACCTTAATCCAGAAACCGGTGAGGCTTGTCAGGTGGAAACCTTATTGGAGTGGTTGGCTTTGCAGCGGCAGCAAAGTGCTCGATTTCCTGCCCAGCTGCAAGCGCTGGCTTTCCCTCGTTGGAAAAAGCCAATTATTCAGCAATTTTTTCAGGGCAGTACTCTGAGCTTTGTAGAGAAAACTCAATACGATGCTTCGCAGCCTACCGCTGTATGGGGGGTGAAGTCGTCTGTAGAGCTGGCGGGGCCGTTGTGGCATGTTGAAGATGGCTTTATCCGTTCCGTTGGTTTAGGTGCTGATTTGATTCGACCTGCTTCGTGGGTGATTGACCAGCAGGGCATTTACTACGATGCGAGCCGACCTTCAGATTTAGAAAGCTTATTGCGTGAACAGGTGTTTAGTGACGAACTAACTACTCGAGCGGGACGTTTAATTAATACCCTGTTGGCGGCAAAAGTGACCAAGTACAATCAGGGGCAATGCAGTTGGCAGCGTCCTGCTGGTATAGAGCGAGTGATCCTGATCCCTGGCCAGGTTGAGTCTGACGCGTCCATTCAGCTGGGCTCACCGGTTATTAAAACCAACCTGGCATTAATTGAAGCGGTTCGTGCAGCTAACCCCGCGGCCTATTTACTCTATAAGCCACACCCCGATGTACAAGCAGGGCTTCGAGTTTCGGGTACCGCTGAGCAACAAGCCAGTTCGTATTGTGATGAAGTTGTGCTGGCCGAGGATATGGCGCATTTACTGGATTGTGTTGATGAAGTGCACACCTTAACCTCATTAACCGGTTTTGAAGCGTTATTGCGGGGGTTGAAAGTCGTCTGTTATGGCCAACCTTTTTATGCTGGCTGGGGCTTAACCGAAGATGTGTACCCACACCCACGCCGTGGCCGACAGCTCAGTCTGCAAGAGTTGGTAGCCGCTACGCTGATTTTGTATCCCTGCTATTTGAGTGCGACCACCCATGCCTATGCCACGCCCGAGTTGGTGATTGCACAGATGCAGCAACAGCGAAGGCAGCGTGGTAATAGTGCGCCCTGGTGGCGTTTGCTGCTAAGAAAGCTGATTGCCTTGAACAAGTTTTAGGAGTGGGGATGTGACGCGTCGGCAAGCATTTTTAAAACGTAGTCTGGATGTATTGCTAGCCTTGCTTGGCTTTCTCCTGTTGGGCTGGTTGTTGCTGCTTTGTTGGCTGATCGCCAGCATTGAAACGCGTAGTCATGGCATCTTTTCTCAACAGCGGGTTGGTCGATATGGTAAGCCGTTTCGCGTGTATAAAGTGAAAACCATGGTCGATGCCGAAGGCGAGCGCAGTTCCATTACGGCGAATTGCCAACACGCCATTACCCGCAGTGGCCAATTTTTTCGGCGCTTTAAGCTCGATGAGTTACCGCAATTATGGAATGTACTGATTGGCGATATGAGTTTTGTTGGGCCAAGGCCGGATGTACCTGGCTATGCTGACTGTTTGCAGGGCGATGACCGTTTGATTTTGCAGTTGCGTCCTGGCATTACCGGCCCAGCATCTTTAAAGTATCGCAACGAGGAAGCTTTGTTGGCTGCAGCCAGCGATGCAAAAGCATATAACGATGAGGTCATCTGGCCGGAGAAGGTACGAATGAACCTGGCGTATTACCATCATTACAGTGTCTGGCGTGATCTTGGGTATATTGTGGCTACTTTTGTGCCCCGACTGGCTGACAGACTAAACCGGAGGAACCCCTGATGTTGAGCACCGCACTGGCCCCCTGGCCATGTTATTCAGAGGAAGAAGCCGAAGCTGTCAAGCAGGTGCTGTTATCCAATAAGGTGAACTACTGGACCGGTGAGCATTGCCGCTTGTTTGAGCAAGAGTTTGCCACCTGGTGTGATTGCCGTTATGCAGTCGCTGTTGCGAATGGCACCTTGGCTCTAGATGCGGCGCTGGCTGCGTTAGATGTGGGGGCGAATGATGAAGTTATTGTGCCTCCGAGAACCTTTATCGCTTCTGTATCGAGCGTGGTGAATGCCGGGGCAACGCCTGTGTTTGCGGATGTTGATCTTAACAGCCAAAACCTTACGGCTGAAAGTATCGCTAAGGTACTTACCCCAAAAACGAAAGCAGTGATTGTGGTGCATTTGGCTGGCATGCCAGCGGATATGGACCCGATCATGGCGTTGGCTAAACAGCATGGATTTGCCGTGATTGAAGACTGTGCTCAGGCGCATGGTGCCCGTTACAAAGGCCGTTCAGTAGGATCATTAGGGCATATTGCTGCCTGGTCATTTTGCCAGGATAAAATCATGACCACTGGCGGTGAAGGTGGCATGGTTACGATGAATGATGAGCAATTGTGGCAGCGAGTCTGGTCATTAAAGGATCATGGCAAGAGCTATGAGGCGGTTTATCAGCGACAACACCCGCCTGGTTTTCGCTGGTTGCATGATAGTTTTGGCCATAATTGGCGCATGACAGAGATGCAAGCGGTGATAGGTAGACTGCAACTCGGTAAAATGGCCAGCTGGCGCCAACAGCGGCAGCAGCACGCTGCATTGCTTGATGCTGTTGCTTCACAGTTTCAATCATTACGGCTGGTGAAGGTACCTACTGATAGTCAGCATGCGGAGTATAAACATTATTTCTTTGTGAAGCCGGAAGCATTGGCTACAGGCTGGAACCGGGATAAACTATGTCAGACGATGAATGAACGAGGGGTCCCATGTTTTCAAGGGAGTTGCAGTGAAGTGTACCTTGAAAAAGCCTTTGATGACACCAGCTGGCGGCCTGCAGATTCGCTACCACATGCAAAAGAGTTGGGAGCAACCAGTTTGATGATGTTGGTTCACCCAAGCATCACTGAAGCACAAATGAAGCGGTGTGC
>JAIUMG010000324.1 GCA_022565655.1 Alkalimonas sp. | reverse complement strand
ACCGGCCTGGCAAGAGCAAGAGACACAAACCGCATCGGTGAACACCAGTAGTGCAAACGCTTGCTACATTCAGGTCTTTGCCAGCCAGCACGATGAGCGGGCGAAAGAGTTGGGCCAGCAAATCCAGCAACAACTGGCTTTTACCACCAAAATCAGTCACCATAATGGAATTTTTCGCTTGTTGGTTGGTCCTATCTCAGACCCTCATCAGGCAAAAGACTGGTTGCAGCAGCTGCAAGCTGAGCTTTATCCCTCAGCCTACTTTACCGATGCGCAATTGTGCAGCTAATATAGCCAAACAACCTGAAGCTCACAGCTAGGGTTCTTTGGGTAGATACCATCCAATTTGATTACCATGATAAGAAAGGTGCTATGAATATTTACACTCGCTGTTTAGCCGCCGCTACCCTTGCCCTGAGCTTATGTAGCCTGGGGCCCGCTTTAGCTATTTCGGTCACCCCTGCTCCGCCAGAAATCAACGCCAAAGGCCATATCCTGATCGATTACGATACCGGCCGGGTTTTATCCGAGCACAACGCCGATATGTCACTGTCACCAGCGAGCTTAACCAAGATTATGACCAGTTATGTGATTGGTACTGAGCTGAAAAATGGCAACATCAGCTCTGATGATATGGTCACTATCAGCGAAAATGCCTGGGCCCGTAACTTTCCTGGTTCCTCATTAATGTTTATTGAAGTTGGCACTCAAGTTTCTGTGGCCGATCTCAATATGGGCATTATTGTGCAATCCGGCAATGATGCCTCTGTCGCTCTAGCCGAACATATCGCCGGTAGTGAAAGCGCCTTTGTCGACTTAATGAATGCCCATGCCGCGCGTTTAGGCTTAACCAGCACCCGTTTTGGCAACAGCCATGGCTTGCCCCACCCGGAAATGCGGACATCACCGCGTGACATGGCGACCTTGTCAGCAGCTCTGATCCGCGATGTGCCAGAAGAATATGCCCTGTATGCTGAAAAAGAGTTTACCTACAACAATATTCGCCAGTACAACCGCAACTCGTTATTGTGGGATCGCAGCCTTGATGTTGATGGCATCAAAACCGGCTTTACCTCCGAAGCTGGCTTCAGCCTGGTCACCTCAGCCACGCGCGACAATATGCGTTTAATCGCCGTGGTGATGGGAGCAGACAGCGAGCGCATCCGCCAGCAGGAAAATAAAAAATTACTTACCTATGGTTTTCGCTTCTTTGAGACCATCTCGCCGTATCAGCCTGGCGAAGTATTTGCCGAACAGCGAGTCTGGCAAGGTGCAGAAGACACGGTACGGCTGGGCATTCAACAAGAAACGCTCATTACCATTCCACGCGGTCAGCGCAGCAAACTCAAGGCTGATTTTAGCTTGGATCAACAACTGGTGGCTCCAATTGAACGAGGTCAGGTCATTGGCACCTTGTATCTGACTTTAGACGATGAAGACATTGCTCAATACCCGTTGGTCGCGCTTGATAGCATCGAGCAAGGCGGGCTGTTCAAACGGGCGATGGATTACCTGAAAATGCAATTTAACTAGCACTTGCCTCAAATGCCTAGCCACTACCCGGTGAAATGCAGTAAAATAGCCGGGTAGTCACGATTAAGGCAGTCTAATGACCTCTGTAAAAAATACCAAATTTGATGAGTTGCTGGAGTTTCCCTGCACGCTCAATTTTAAAATTATGGGCGTCGCCCATGACCGGCTGGTTGATGACATCATCGCCGTGTTACAAAACCATGCCGAACAAACCGATTACAGCCCCAGCATCAAACCTAGCGCAAAAGGCAATTATCACTCGGTTCGGGTCAGTGTTCGCGTTACAGGTAAAGATCATATCGAACTGCTGTACACAGAACTGAGCAAACTGGAACTGGTGCGTTACGTTCTGTAATGGCTCAGACCTCGAATTCTTGTTCAATCCCGGTATACTATCCCCTTTCAAGGTAACAGTGGAGCCGTCGATGCAAGCAGATGCAATACCACTGGTGATACGAGAACTCGGCCAACAGCCTTATCTTGAGGTATGGCAGGCCATGCAGCAATTTACTGATCAGCGTGATGAGCACAGCCTTGATCAATTATGGTTTCTGCAACATGATCCGGTGTTTACCCAAGGGCAAGCCGGTAAAGCAGAGCATATCTTAGCCGCTGGGGATATCCCTATTGTTAAGGTTGATCGAGGTGGCCAGGTTACTTACCATGGCCCCGGGCAACAGATGGTTTACGTACTAATTGATCTGAAACGCCGAAAATTAGGTGTCCGCCAGCTGGTCTCGCTGCTGGAACAGGTCTTAATCGACAGTTTAGCAGCTTTTCATATTCAAGCTTATGCCAAAGCAGATGCACCTGGCGTTTATGTTGATGAGAAAAAGATCGCATCACTGGGACTACGGATCCGAAAAGGCTGTAGTTTTCACGGCCTGGCACTCAATGTAGATATGGACCTGTCGCCTTTTTTACGCATCAACCCATGTGGCTATGCTGGGTTGCAAATGATTCAATGTCGCGATTTCGGCTCAATCACCATGAGCGATATCAAACAACAGCTGATACAGCAATTCACACAACAACTTAACTGTGCTGAAATACTGTACAAAACAGGATTGGATTGGCAGCATGACTAAAACCGCCCGTATGCAACCAGGTGTCAAACTTCGTGACGCCGACAAAATGGCTCTGATCCCGGTCAAAGTTCTACCGACGGAACGTGATCAGATGCTGCGCAAACCAGAGTGGTTGAAAATTAAACTACCGAAAAGCTCTGAGCGCATTGAGGAAATCAAAGGAGCCATGCGGAAGCATGGCCTGCACTCAGTCTGTGAAGAAGCTGCCTGCCCTAACCTGCCGGAATGCTTTAACCACGGTACCGCGACCTTTATGATTTTAGGCGCTATTTGCACCCGTCGCTGCCCATTCTGTGATGTAGCACATGGCCGGCCATTGCCGCCAAGTGCGGAAGAGCCAGAAAAGCTGGCGCTGACTATTCGTGATATGAAACTCAAGTACGTGGTGATCACCTCGGTCGATCGCGATGACTTGCGTGACGGTGGTGCCCAGCATTTTGCCGACTGCATTACCGCCATTCGTAAATACAGCCCGGATATTAAAATTGAAGTGCTGGTACCCGACTTCCGTGGCCGGATGGACAAAGCGCTGGAAATTCTGACTGCCACGCCACCAGATGTATTTAACCACAACCTGGAAACTGCGCCACGGCTGTACAAGCTGGCGCGACCCGGTGCCGATTACAAATGGTCCATGCAATTGCTGCAACGCTTTAAACAGGCGCACCCGAACATCCCGACCAAGTCAGGCTTAATGGTCGGCCTGGGCGAGACTACGGAAGAGTTGATTGAGGTGTTAAAAGATTTACGGGCCCACGATGTTGATATGCTCACCGTCGGCCAGTACCTGCAACCGAGCAAGCACCATTTACCGGTTGAACGGTATGTACCACCAGCCGAGTTTGATGAGATCAAACGCGTTGCCGATGAACTGGGCTTTAAGCATGCCGCTTGCGGACCTTTCGTGCGTTCGTCTTACCATGCCGACCGC
>JAIUMG010000323.1 GCA_022565655.1 Alkalimonas sp. | reverse complement strand
CCAATGGTAATAAGGAAGCTAGCCAGGATCAGCTTATGGCGTTTATTCAGGCTAGGGTATGTTTTGTTTTCAATGTCTCCAACCGGGCAGGGTAAATCGGCAACCAATGAATATTGTGGATCGGCTATGACTTTCTGGGCGTACTTCCAGACATGGTGATAGGCAATGATACAAAACGGTAAGATCAGTGCCACACGCAACCACCAGCCGGAGTAAAGCGGGACTTCAGCAATGTTCTGTGCGATCAATACCGTGAATGGATTCGTGGCAGATACCCCGTAACCCACGCCATAACCGGCTACTGTCATGCCAACGGCCGTCATGCTGTCAAGCCGCATGGCTTTACATAGTGCGACCAGAATCAGCACAAAGGGGATATACTCACCGGCGGTGCCAATCGCCCCGGATGCCAGTGAAAAGAAGAAAATGACCATAAAGATCAGTTTATGCGGTGCATCACTGTGTTTTTCCAGTAAACGGCCAATCAGTGCATCCACGGTACCGGTTTTACGTGCCACAGCCAAAACACCACCAACAATAAAGACAAAGAAGATAATATCCTGCGCTGCAGCAAAAGCGCGTGGTACCGCGGTAAGCAGCTGCCATGGTGTCAGTAACTCGCGATCTTCAGCCAGCGTATAGGTACCAGGAATGACCACAGTGCGGCCGGTGTCGGTGAGCGCGGTATCAAAAAAGCCCTGCGGCACTATCCAGGTGGCGACCATGGCGATGATCATCATGCTAAATAGCAGCGTGAGGGTGTGGGGGACCTTAAATCCTTTCTTCATGGAAAGACCTTTTTCGTTATATACCTCTGATCTTTCAATATGCACGGGTGAGCAGCGTTGCCGGTCAGGCGCATCTCGAAATCCATTGGGTATTGGTTATCAGGTGACAAAACCACTCAAGTCTACCTGAAGCCCGGTATGCAACCAAGATGCTTGTTGTGTTTTTGTATAAAACTTATACCTAATACCTTGCAAAAGGCTCAAATACGGGCGGCACTGAAAGTGCTGAAATTCGCATCTTGAGTTTGTTTGGGATTTAGCCACGCTTCGTAGACGCTGTCTGCTTAAAACCAGCATTTTGTAGCCTATGGCTTGCTTCAACACTTTTCATTGTATAGGCTTGGCGTCAATTTTTATTGTTGGATGACGCCGTGCCTTTATTTGTGGTGACCATTTTTCTAAGCGCTGTGCTGTTGTTTTTAATTCAGCCGATGATGGCCAAGGTACTTTTGCCGCATTTTGGCGGTGGAGCTGCCGTCTGGGCAGCCTGCATGTTGTTTTTTCAGGCGATGCTACTGGCCGGTTACAGCTATGCACATGCATTAAGCAGCTATGGCTCGATGAAGCAGCAACGCCGGGTGCATGCGTTACTGATTATCGTGTCTCTGGGGTGGCTGCTGGCCAACCGACTTGGGGCTGTGGTACCCGCGGTGGGGGACTTTCCGCTGGGCAGTATTCTCGCTTGGCTGGTGATTAGTGTTGGCTTGCCCTTTCTGGTGGTCTCGGCAACGGGCCCTTTGCTGCAGCGCTGGTTTGCAGAACGTTTTCCGCTGCGTTCGCCATATCGGTTGTATGCCTTATCCAACCTGGGCTCCCTTGGCGGTTTACTCAGCTACCCCTTTATCGTTGAGCCCTGGCTGACACTGTCGCAACAAACCTTGTTGTGGACGCTTGGTTTTGTGCTGTTGTCTGCTTGTTTATTGCTGCTGATAGCCACACAACTTCCTGTTGCCCGCAAATCAGCAGCTGAACCCACAATGTCTCCGGCTATTGGCGCTGAGTCTGGTAGTGCAGGGTCAGAGGCTGCCAGCGGTCGACTCTGGTTCTATTGGTTGGCGCTATCGGCTTGTGGTGTGGTGTTGTTGTTGGCGGTTACCCAACAACTGACCCAAAATGTACCGCCAGTGCCTTTTTTGTGGGTGGTGCCTTTAGCGTTGTACTTGCTGAGTTACATCGTGGTTTTTAACCGGGACCGTTGGTATCAGCGATCCATTTGGCTCTACCTGTTTAGCATCGGTGTCTTGATGGCGCTTATTCTGATGCACTTTGGCCGGCTGTTCGATTTGTATTCTCAGCTGATTTTGTATCTGATGGTTTTGTTCTCTGGCTGCATGGTTTGTCATGGCGAACTGGCCAGATTGAAACCAAAGGCTCAGCAGTTAACACAGTTTTATTTAGCGATGGCTTCAGGTGGGGTGCTGGGGGGCTTGCTGGTCAATGTGGTTGCCCCAGTGCTATTGCATGATTTTTACGAGTTTCCTTTAGTCTTAACGGCTATTTTACTGCTGGCTGTACTGCCATGGCGCAAGCAGTTATCGCTTTGGCGACAAGGCCTGTGGCTAGCCGGAGTGGTAAGCTTTGTGGTCAGTGCCGTATCGCTGCAATGGTTATTTTCACAGCATGATGTGCATCAACAGCGCAACTTTTATGGCAGCCTGTCGGTACGAGACATGCCGATCGCCGGCCACATGCAACGCCAGCTGATCGATGGGACTACCAGCCACGGCGCGCAATACCTCGCGGCTGAGAAGCGGCAGACCGCTTTGAGCTATTATCGTGAAGGCACCGGCGTTGCCATTGCGCTGCAGCATTTTGTTGCCGGAGAGGCTGAGCGTTCGATCGAGCAGTTACATCAGCGGCATTATGGCATGGTTGGGCTTGGCGCTGGTACCTTGGCCGTCTATGGTCGACCGGGCGATCGGATTGTGTTCTATGAACTGAATCCAGCGGTGATCGAGACCGCTGACCGCTACTTTAGCTACTTAAGTGATAGTGCCGCGGATATCGAGGTATTACCTGGAGATGCCCGGCGGGTATTGCAACAACAGTGGGAGCAATCAGGTAGCCAGAAGTTTGATGTGCTGGTGCTGGATGCATTTACCAGCGATGCCATACCGCAGCATTTACTGACCCGTGAAGCCTTTGAGCTATACTGGCAACACATGATGCCCGATGGCATTCTGGCCGTGCATGTCTCCAACAACTACCTGGATTTAACCTCTGTGGTTCGCAATCATGCCAAAGCCATGGGGCTGGAGAGCTTTTTTATTCACACGGTGCCAGATGATAACAACCTGGCGGCAACCGACTGGATTTTACTGACCAAAAATCATCGTTTTATGCGTCAGATCGTGTTGTTCCAGGCCACTAGCAACTGGCCAACCGAACTGGATCCAACGATTCACTGGACGGATGATTTCAGTAATTTACTGCGGGTCCTCAAATGACAAAGCAGCCCTCGGCTGCTTTGTCATGACTCAGAACTAAAAGTGCTACACCTGCAAGTAATCCAGAATACCTTCGGCGGCTTTACGGCCCTGAGCGATGGCGGTAACGACTAAGTCGGAGCCGAGCACCATATCGCCACCGGCGAAGATCTTCTCTTGATTGGTTTGCAGCGCATAGGTGCTTTTTTCGTTGGCATGCACCCGGCCTTTTTGATCCAGCTCGATGCCAAACTGCTGCAACCAGGCTGGTGGACTGGGTTGGAAACCAAAAGCAATAATCACCGCATCGGCTTCCAGCACATGCTCTGAACCCGCAATAGGCTCTGGGCTTCTGCGGCCATTGGCATCGGGT
>JAIUMG010000322.1 GCA_022565655.1 Alkalimonas sp. | reverse complement strand
CTCGCTGAGCCAGAGCCGATGCAAACGGACACCTTATTCGATATTGCTTCGAACACCAAAATGTATGGCACCGTGTTTGCGCTGATGAAGCTGGTAACGGAAGGCAAGCTGGATATCAATCAGCCAATCCAGCACTATATTGCCGAGTATCAGGGCGAAGGGCGCGAACAGCGCTTGGTACGGGATTTACTCGATCATAGCGCTGGCTATGGCCCTGAATTGCACTTTTTCAGGCCGGATAACCGCTTAGGCGAGGATTTTTATTCCATTTACGCCGAGCGCACCCGTCAGTTGTTAACCAGTAAAGTGCCCTTTGTGCGTGAACGTGGCCAGCAGTCGGTGTATAGCGATACCGGGTTTATGCTGCTGGGGGTGTTGATTGAGCGGATCACCGGTCAGCCGCTGGATCAGTATCTGGAGCAAGCCATTTATCAGCCGCTGGGGTTAACGCAGACACTGTTTAATCCACTGCAAAAAGGCATAGCACCGCAACGTATCGCGGCGACCGAACTGGATGGCAACACCCGTGGTGGCATGCGCCAGCAGTTTCCTGCCATGCGCCGGGGGGTGCTACGGGGTGAAGTGCATGATGAAAAAGCGTTTTATTCACTGGCCGGAGTCGCAGGTCATGCCGGGTTATTCAGTACTGCAAGGGAGCTGGCAACGCTCTTGATGGTCGGCAATTATGGTGGTTATGGCGATGTGGCATTATTTAGCCCGGCTGTGTTGCAGCAGTTTGTCCGGCCCAGTGTACGTGATCACCGTTTTGGTATGGGCTGGCGTACAGCGGTGCAGGGGGATTTGGATTGGCACTTTGGCCCCTATGCCAGCCGTTATGCTTATGGCCATACCGGCTGGACCGGTACCGCAACCTTGATCGATCCACAGTACGACTTATTGGTGGTATTGCTGACCAACAAAAAACATTCGCCAATCCGACGTGATGACAGTGGCTATTATTTTGTCGGCGATCGTTTTGAAACCGGCCGTTATGGCAGCATCATGAGTAAAGTTTATGAAGCGATGTTGGGACTGTAGGTATTCAACCATAGCGTCTTATCATTGAATATTGAGCTGAGCTTTGGGGGCAGGGTGGCTGGTGTGCTTACGAAACAGCAGCAGGGATGCTGTGCAGGCCGAGAGGGCATAGGGATATGCTCCTGGAGGCCGGTGAAGTAAGTAGCTCCAGCCACCCTGCTGTTGCGCTAAAGCCGTGGGTCTACACCTCAGGAGTTTGCATGGATATAAAATTGACAGCGCTGGACTGGCTGGTGTTTGCCACTTACTTTGTGGTGCTTGCCGGCATGGGCTGGTATCTGAGCCAGCGGCGCTCTGGTGATGCCCGCGATTACTTTCTTGGTGGCAACCAAATGCCCATTTGGGCGGTGGCGATTTCCGTGATGGCGACCTCGCAATCCGCCGCAACCTTTCTGGGCGGGCCGGATCAGGGCTTTCGCGGTGATCTGACCTATATGGCGACTAACATTGGCGCCTTTATCGCTGCCTTTGTGGTGATGGCGTTTTTGATCCCCCGCTATTATCAAGCACGGGTTAGTACGGTGTATGGCTTGCTGGAACAGCGCTTTGGAGCGTCTGCCAAGCGCCATGCAGGTGGCATGTACCTGTTTGGCCGGGTGTTTGCCAGTGGCGCCCGGCTCTACATGGCGGCGATCGCTGTGTCGATGGTGATGTTTCATAATATCCAGGCCGATAGTGTGGTGATGTCGATTCTGCTATTGGCTTTTGGTGCGCTGGCGTATTCGGTGGTCGGGGGGATCCGCTCGGTGATTTACACCGATGCGCTGCAATGCGCTGTCTATGTGCTGGCCGCTTTGGCGGTACTGGGCTATTTGCTATGGATGATCCCGGCTGATTTTGGAACCATCCTAAGTGCTTTGCAGCAGCCGTTGGATGGCTCTGGCTCGAAGTTAAAAGTGATTGATTTATCATTGGATTTTAGTTCGACCGGTGTCTTCACCTTTTGGTCTGCCATTACGGGGTTCGTGTTACTGAACATTGCTGCTTTTGGCATGGATCAGGATATGACTCAGCGGGTGCTGACCTGCAAAGATGGCCGCTCCGGCGCCAGCGCCATGTTGTTATCGGTGGTGATGATTATTCCGGTGATGTTGCTGTTTATATTTATTGGTATGCTGCTGTATGTCTTTTATCAGCGACCCGACTTGATGCAGCTGCAGCAGGGCAGTGAGCTGGCAACCACCTTTGCCGGTGAATCCGTCACGGTGTTTATGTACTATGTACTGAATGAAATGCCAGCAGGTTTGCGAGGGCTGGTGACCGTGGGAGTGGTGGCTGCGGCTCTATCTACCATGACTTCAGGCTTAAACTCGATGTCGTCGGTATTGATCCAGGATTTATACCGGCCTTGGCGTGAGCGCCGGCAGGCTCAGAACTCAGTTCTTACTCCGATCCCGGAACGGCATTTTGTCCGGGCGGGTCAGTTTGGCATGCTGTTGACGGCGGCGGCACTTTCGGCCATGGCGGTGTTGTGTTTTTATTGGCAGCAATACAGCGATATGCCATTACTGGCATTTGCGCTCAGTGTGATGGTGTTTTCGTACAGTGGCTTATTGGGTGTGTATTTTACGGTGCTTTTCACCAACCGGGGAAATGCACATAGCGTGACGGCGGCATTGGTGACTGGTTTTGTAGTGACCCTGTTTTTTCAGCCCTACATACTGGATGCATTTGGCCCATGGTTAGCAAACTGGGATTTGGGCTTTACCTGGCAGTTATGTATCGGTACCTTAATTGCTTTTGTGGTGTGTTGTCTTGGACGGCCAGTTCAGGCCACATCCCCCACTCATTTTGACGTGACAGGAGACGCACAGTGACCGATTACCTACTGGGCATAGATGCAGGCGGCACCAAGACGCTGGGCCGACTGCAACAACGAAGTACAGGCCGTAGCTGGCAGCTGAAAATGGGTTCTGCTTCGCTGACTAATGATTACAACAATGCGGCGGCAACACTGTACCAACTGATCAGCAACTTGTTTGAGCTGGCGCAGTGTGGTGGCGAGCAAGTCACAGTAGTCGCTGGCGTGCCGGGGGCTGGTAATTTGCAATTGCGTAAATCGCTGGAGCTGCACCTGGCTGAATTGTGCCCACATTTATGGATCACCACGGATGCCAAAACCTCGGTCTATGGTGCCAATCAGGGAGAACCCGTTGTGGTGGTAGCTTTAGGCACCGGCTCTGTGGGGATGCGATTGGAAGCCAGTGGTGAAGAGCGGCAGTTTGGTGGCTGGGGCTTTATTATTGGTGATGAAGGTAGCGGTGCCATTTTAGGCAAGATGGCGGTCCGGCAAGTGTTGGATGAATTGGATCGCACCCGCCGCTTTGGCTCCAAACTGGCCAAAGCGGTAACGGCTGTGATTGGTACCGATCCGGCGAATATATTGTCCTGGCTGAAAAACGCCACCGTGAATGACTTTTCCCGGCTGGCGCCGTTGGTATTGCCATTGGCTCCTGCTTGTCCTCAGGCTGCCAACGTGTTTCAACGGTATCTGGATGATGTGGTCGAACTGATTGATTTATCATGCCTGGATGTTGATTTACCTGTGGT
>JAIUMG010000321.1 GCA_022565655.1 Alkalimonas sp. | reverse complement strand
AGGCTATCGCCTGGCAACCATGATGACAGATGAAGCAGTCTATCTTGCTGATGGAACAACAGACTGGCCGCTAGCGCGGCCAGAAGAGCCGTTTTATCTATTGACTTCGAGTTGGCTCTTATGTGTTAGATTTAGTCATTCACGAACTCTTCCATGCAATTCCAGGCATGATAATTAATGTCACCACCCCCTCTTGCCGATGTGTAATTTCTGAACGATCTGTTCATATCAACCAGCATCGACACTTGGTTATCGCGGCGAAGTTTTTTCAGTTCGTGACTTGTAGCCCTGGTGCTATACATAGCCCCTAAGGCCAGCCCCGCTGCTCCAAGCGCAACGGTTGATGCGGTCGGTATACTCATTAGTTTCCCAAAGACTACTGGCGCGGGAAACCCCATCATAGACACACCAAACCAGCCCTTAGCTTTTATTAAGTCTGCGCTATCCTGATAGTCCTTCTTTGCCCTCTCAAGTTCTTTAACTTTTGCTTCAATAATATCGAGTTTTATTTCATTTGAGTCGACACTATGTAAAGCATCGTGTAACTCACCAATGCAATTTCTGAAATTAGCTATCTCATCTGCTCGAGACAGCCTAAATTTTAAGATGTCCTCTGCTGGCACTTCAGAAATATTAATTGGCGTAATCTCACTTACGATTAAACTAAATATTCCAAATGGATCATCGAGATGCTCAGACTCCATATCCGGAGTTATAGATTCATCCAACTGTCCGTTAACATTAAAATAGCTAGTTCCAGTCCACGCTCCCCAGTCCCCAGTGATCAAAGGAAGCGCATTCTTTTTAGAAATATCGTTAGCCAAATAAAGCATGTAATGAGAAGCAATTTCTGTAGGCACGTACATCCACTCGTTTTCGCTTTGGAATCCAGCCTCTCTAAATAGTGCTTTTACGCGCTGATCTGTTTTATCTTCATGAATCCTTGTAAGTGTATCTTCGCCATCAGGGTCTCCATCAAACGCTGCGGCATCCCACTCATCTAACTTTCCCATAAATTCGTCTGCTGCATTTTTAGAGTAAGGAGCAGGGTCAATCATTTTCCCAACCGAACCTTCTTCTAACAGTGCTTGCAATTCAACACTGTCTTCTGGAATGACATTATCTGGAACAATTCGATAGATATTGTCATATAGAAGAGCCATTGCCTTAATCCAACCAGGATTTTTCAGTGCGATGTGAGGATAATACAAAGCATCTTTATTCATTATTTTCCTCTCGATACTTGGCTGTAGATCTAACGCCACAGCACAGCGGCAACAGCGAAGCTGTTGTCCAGCACCGCAGGTGCGTGCTGATGCGACTGGTTATGTGAACGATTCAAATGAACCTGCCTCAACCGATTAAAGCATCGATGCCGTCAGCTTCAATTGTCCACTGTACTTCGCCTAACGCAGCTGCATCCGATTCAAATTCATCATCCCAAACAAGTGAGCTATTCGACTCGTCGATGACTTCTAAGATCCAGCCACCTTTATCGCCACGATAAATGTCAACCTGGATAGTTTTCTCGCCTTCTGTGATCGACTGCGACAGCGGGCTCATTTCAAGTTCGAACTGTTCGGTCATTACTCAACCTGCTTACGATAATTAGTTCACATAACATTATATTCATGACCCATCTCGAAATATCACTTATGCATATTCGGTACAAAATCGATTAAGTCACTATTTCTAATTATTTTATTAAATTTAGTTTCCGTTTCCGGCCCGACAAAACAAGCTGGCTTGTTTTGTCGGGCTATAATTCTTGTTTTGGTCATTTCACAGAATGCTAAGTAGGCAACTTAACTGACTTTTTTCATACTGGCAAGTTACTGTTTGAACAAGCAACAACCTTTGCTGGATGCTCTTAAAGAAAAAACCCCGGCATCAGAGCCGGGGTTTGAGGTGTTAGCTGGTGGGGGTTATTCCCATTCAATGGTCGCTGGTGGTTTGCCGCTGATGTCGTACACCACGCGGGAAATACCGTCGATTTCATTGATAATACGGTTGGAGACCTTGCCAAGCATATCGTATGGCAGATGGGCCCAGTGGGCGGTCATAAAGTCGATGGTTTCAACCGCTCGCAGAGCAATAACCCAGTCGTACTTGCGGGCATCGCCCATCACGCCAACCGAACGCACTGGCAGGAACACAGCAAAGGCCTGGCTGACTTTGTGGTATAAATCGGCTTTGTGCAGCTCTTCGATAAAAATCGCATCGGCACGGCGCAGCAGTTCGCAGTACTCTTTTTTGATTTCGCCCAGCACCCGCACGCCTAAACCTGGCCCCGGGAATGGATGGCGGTACAGCATGTCGTACGGTAAGCCCAGTTCCAGGCCGATTTTACGTACTTCGTCTTTAAACAGCTCGCGCAGCGGTTCAACCAAGCCCATTTTCATATGCGCTGGCAAACCACCAACATTGTGGTGCGATTTGATCACGTGGGCTTTGCCAGTGGCTGAGCCTGCCGACTCAATCACATCTGGGTAAATAGTACCTTGTGCTAACCAACGAGCGTTTTCAAGTTTCTGTGCTTCTTCATCAAACACATCAACAAAGACACCACCAATGGTTTTGCGTTTTTGCTCAGGATCTTGTTGACCAGCTAGCGCATCAAGGAAGCGATCTTCCGCATCGACATGAATAATATTCAAACCAAAATGATTGCCGAACATCTCCATCACTTGCTTGGCTTCGTTTAACCGCAATAAGCCGTTGTCGACAAAGACACAAGTCAGTTGCTCACCGATGGCTTGGTGCAACAGCATGGCCGTGACCGAACTATCAACACCGCCTGATAAGCCCAGGATCACCTGATCATCACCCACTTGCTCGCGAATACGCTGCACGGCATCTTCAATAATGGAGGCAGGTGTCCATAACTTATCGCAGCAGCAAATATCCACCACGAAATGCTCCAGCATACGCAGGCCCTGACGGGTGTGCGTTACTTCCGGGTGGAACTGCACGCCATAGAATTGGCGTGCTTCATCCACCATGCCGGCGTGCGGACAGGTATCGGTGCGGGCGATGGTTTCAAAGCCGACTGGAATTTCAATCACTTTGTCACCATGGCTCATCCAGACATCAACCAGTGCGGTGTTGCTGGCACTGATATGATCTTCAATGTTGGCGAATAACCGGTTCTTGGCAATCACTTCCACCTGAGCATAACCAAACTCGCGCATATCCGAGCACGATACTTTGCCACCTAGCTGCTCAGCCATGGTTTGCATGCCGTAACAAATGCCCAGCACCGGTACACCGGCCTGAAACACGTATTCAGGGGCCCGTGGCGAGTTAACCGCAGCCACGCTTTCCGGCCCGCCGGATAAGATAATACCGGTCGGGTTGAACTCGCGAATTTGCTCTTCGGTCACGTCCCAGGCCCACAATTCACAATAGACGCCGATTTCACGAATACGGCGAGCGATCAGTTGGGTGTACTGCGAACCAAAATCGAGGATCAGGATCCGATGCAGATGAATATTTTTGCTCATAGTGACCTTATTAAACTGGTGATCATTTCAAACGGATGATCATATCAAACTGGTTATGGTATTAAACAGCAGCGGCTGGCAAAGG
>JAIUMG010000320.1 GCA_022565655.1 Alkalimonas sp. | reverse complement strand
ATAAAGCGATGCGGGCTCGCTGCTGATTGCAAAGCATTCAGCGCAATACTCAGGTTGCCATCGGTGCCATTTTTAAAGCCTACCGGCATGGATAAGCCGCTGGCCATTTCGCGGTGGGTTTGAGACTCCACGGTACGAGCGCCAATTGCAGCCCAACTGATTAAGTCCGACATGTACTGTGGGCTGATAGGATCAAGCGCCTCTGTGGCGGTCGGTAATTCCATATCGACCAGCTTCAATAGCAGCTCGCGACCCCAGGTCAGACCGGTTTCCAGATCAAAGGAGTCGTTTAAGTGCGGATCATTAATAAAACCTTTCCAACCCACGGTGGTACGCGGCTTTTCGAAGTACACTCGCATCACGATGTACAAGCTATCGCTGTATTGCTGTTGCAGCTGCTTTAAACGCTCTGCGTACTCCAGCGCAGACACAGGATCATGTATAGAACATGGGCCGGTGATCACCAATAAACGGGGATCACGTCCATGAATAATATCAGCAATCGTTTGTCTTGCTCGCTGAACGAACTCAGCGCCTTGCTCAGACAAAGGCAGCGCTTGCTTTAACACAATGGGTGGGCTTAATGGTTTTTCTGCCGCAATGCGCAGATCATCAACACGGGTGGTCATGGAAAACTCCTGATTCTGAAGCACCCTTAAGTGTAAGTTAGAAGCAGAGGCCATGCTGTCTAATCCGACCACACCTGAACAAACGTAAACTTAAGAGTACAATACGTATTAAATTAATTACAATATAGGCATATTACGTGTCAGCACTCAGCAGGTCAACCCCTCAAAGTCAATAAAATAAGGCATGGCCAACATTCAGGGTCATTTATTGATTGTAAACATAATTGAACAAGCAGTCGAGGAAGGTGAAATCAAGGTCTGTGGCTTAATGAAACTCTGTCCGAAGCCGCTGGTACGCTTGCCGCACTTGCAAAAAGCTCTCGCTGTCACCGCCCCGATCCGGATGATGCCGCAATGCCAGGCTACGGTATTGGCGCTTTAACTGCAGTAACAGACAAGGCCACTCCAACTGCAATACCTGACAGGCTTGCTGTAAGGACAAAGGGTTTACTACAGCAGCTCGTTGTACATAGCTCCAGAAATCGTCCAGTTGCTGTTGTAAAGTAGCCGAGTTCATCTGGTAAAAATGTTGCCAGTCCAGATAATAGCTGGCCCGGCCCTGATCATACTCAGTGGGCTGTTGGGCTTGGTATGCATGCAACTGCACTTGTGCCAGGCCAATTTCCAGCCAGGCAAACTCCTGCTCAGACCACTGCTGCTGCAATTGATACAACAAGTGCTGCACAATAAAGTGCCGCTGAAATAATGCCAGCTGAGGATCTGCCGGAGCTGAGGTCAGGTTTAATCCCAGCTTTTGCAGCAAGGACTGCTCTGTTTGCACTTCGGTACTTTGCAGTACAATAGCTTCTAGTTGACCACGTAGAAGGCGCAGTTGAGGCTCAGGGATAGGACATTGCATTGCCTTACCATGCCAAAGCCACAGGCTGATTACAAGTTGAAATGCTAAAAATGGCTTGAAACAAAAAAGGCTGGCCCATGATGTGGCCAGCCTTTTTGCATTGCTTTGCTAAGAGGATCTTAGTTAAGCTTTTCGCGGATACGCGCTGATTTACCTGAACGATCGCGTAAGTAGTACAGTTTGGCACGACGTACCGCACCGCGACGCTTAACCATGATGCTTTCTACCAATGGACTGTGCGTCTGGAATACACGCTCTACACCTTCACCACTGGATACTTTACGTACCGTGAATGAAGAGTGCAAACCACGGTTGCGCTTGGCAATCACGACACCTTCATAGGCCTGAAGACGAGTTTTCTCACCTTCTTTGACTCTCACCTGAACAACCACGGTATCACCCGGGGCGAATGCAGGAACATCTTGCTTCAATTGCTCTTGCTCGAGCTCTTTGATGATGTTTTGGCTTACTTTGCTCATAACAATCTCTCTATACCTGGAATTAACTGTCTTGCTGCTGCAACGTCTGGTGTTCCTGTTGGAACTCTGCCAGTAGTTTACGTTGCTCCTCAGTCAGAGCCAGGGAATTTAACATATCTGGCCGTCGTAACCAGGTCCTTCCCAGGGCCTGCTTCAAACGCCAGCGTCTGATTTTATCGTGGTGACCACTCAGCAGCACTGAAGGCACCTCTTTATCTGATAACACTTCCGGCCGGGTGTAGTGCGGACAATCGAGTAAACCGGAGGCAAATGAATCCTGCTCTGCCGATAAATCATGTCCAAGCACGCCAGGAACCAAACGCGACACTGCATCGATCAATGTCATGGCCGGTAACTCGCCCCCACTCAACACGTAATCACCAATTGACCATTCTTCGTCAATTTCGGTTTCGATTACGCGCTCGTCAATCCCTTCGTAACGGCCAGCTACTAAAAGTAGCCTAGCGTGTGATGCCAACTCTTTTACACCTTGCTGATCCAACTTGCGACCTTGCGGCGACAAGTAAACCGTGTGTACCGGGCCGTCTGCTGCTTGTTTTGCAGCACGAATGGCGTCGGTGAGTGGCTGTACCATCATCAACATCCCAGGGCCGCCACCGTAAGGCCGGTCATCCACCGTGCGATGTTTGTCCGTGGCATAATCCCGCGGATTCCAACATTGCAACTGAACTAACCCTTGCTTTACTGCGCGCCCGGTGACACCAAAGTTTGTAATGGCCTGAAACATTTCGGGAAACAGTGAAACCACTCCAACCCAAAGCTTTTGCTGTTCCGGCATTAAAACGCTGGATCCCAGTCGACAAGAATACGACGCTCGGTTAAATCGACGTGCTTAACCACTGTATCGGCTAAATACGGCAATAACCGCTCTTTCTTACCAAATGCATCGGTGCGATTGGCTTTCACGACTAATACATCGTTGGAGCCAGTCTCCATCAAATCAGTCACTTCACCCAGGTGATAGCCTGCTTCATTGACCACAGCCAGACCCATCAGGTCTTTCCAGTAGTAATCCCCTTCCGCAAGCGGTGGCAATACCTCTGGTTGCACTGCGATCTCAGCATTGACATACCGTTGAGCCAAATCACGATCGGCGATACCATCCAGCTTGGCAATCAAGCCATTACTATGGCGCTTCCAGCTGGACACTTGCATTGGTTGCCAGTTACCCTGAAAATTAACGAACCAGGGAGTGTAATCAAAAATCCCTTCCGGGATATCCGTGTAGCTGTTCAGTTTTAGCCAGCCATTAATGCCATAAACAGCACCAAACTTGCCAAGAACGATGAAATCTTTCTCACTCAAGCTGACAACTCCACAGACGACGCTAAATTAAGCAGCAGCTTTTTTAGCAGTTTTTACCAAGTTAGCAACACGCTCACTCAAAGATGCACCTTGTGCAACCCAGTGGTTCACGCGCTCCAGGTCCAGACGCAGTTTTTCTTCCGTGCCGGTGGCGATTGGATTAAAGAAACCAATACGCTCAATAAAACGGCCATCACGGGAAAAACGGCTGTCCGCAACCACAACTTGGTAAAAAGGACGCTTTTTCGCGCCACCACGTTGTAAACGAATGGTTACCATACCGTCCTCTACAAACTTGAG
>JAIUMG010000319.1 GCA_022565655.1 Alkalimonas sp. | reverse complement strand
CAGGCACGCTGGCTAGTCAGGTACAACGCGGTGAGGTCCCTGACTTTTTTCACTGCATTCTGACGGCCGAGCATCCAGAACAAGCCCGGCAAATGCTCCCTGAGCTGGCAAAAGGCAGCTCAGTGATCACGCCAGCCGGGCAGTGGTTTGGTCGCAACTGGTGCATGCTGCCGCAACCCGAAGTGCAGGATAGCTACCTGGCTCGGGCTGAGCGCTTACAGCAAGCAACCGAACAGCTGGCAATTGCTGAACAAGCGTACATGGCAAGCCAAAATGATGTTGCAGCATTGCAGCAGCAGGTTGAGAGTCTGCAACAGCAGCAGCGGGAAGCGCATCAGTTGTGGCAGCAGGCACAACAGCAAGAACAGGAGGCCCGGACCGCCTTATTGTTGCTGCAGCAACAACAACAGCAGCAGCAACAGCAACAACAGCGCCTTCAGCATGAGCTGATGCAGCTGCAAGAGCAATTGCAACAGACTGAGATGCAGCAGGAGAGCCTGAGCGAGCAGCTATTGCTGCAAGAGGATGCACTGCATCAGCATCAGCTGCAGCAGCATAATCTGCAAGATGCGAAAGCACAGTTGCAACAGCAGCAGCAAGAGTTAAAAGCGCAATTGCAGCAAAAGCAGCAGCAATTGCAGCAATTCACCTTGCAACTGACCAGTAGCCAACGGCAGCAGCAAATTTTAGCGCAAAATGTTGAGCGTAGTCAGCAGCACCTGCGGCATTTGCAGGAGCGACAACATCAATTGCAGCAAGGCGCTGATGAAGAGAATTCCGACCTGGAGCTGCAAGAGCAACTGCAAGAGGCATTATTAAAACGTGAGGAGACTGAACAACAGTTACAGCGTTTGCACAACCAGCTGGCCGAGTGTGAAGAAAAAATACGTCAACTGGAGCAGGGCCAGCAAAGTATCATGCAGGTTGTTGAGAAAAAACGGCAGCAACTGGGGACTCTCCGACTGGACGCCGAAGGTCATCGGGTGCGAGCCAATAATATGTTGGAACTGTTGCAAGAACAGCAGGTCAACCTAAAAGCGGTACTGGAAACACTGGCCAGCGATGCTAATGAGCAACAGCTGCAACAGGAGCTGGATAAAACCTCCGATGCCATTTCAAGGCTGGGTGCCATTAACCTGGCGGCTATTGACGAGTACCAGCAGCAGGCTGAGCGTAAATCCTACCTGGATGCCCAGCATCAGGATTTAATGCTGGCGCTGGAGACGCTGGAAACCGCTATTCGGAAAATAGATAAAGAAACCCGGCAGCGCTTTAAAGCAACCTATGAGCAAGTTGATCAAGGGTTGCGTGGCTTGTTTCCGAAAGTGTTTGGTGGTGGTAGTGCCTATCTTGAATTGACGGACGATGATTTGCTGGAAACCGGGGTTAGTATCATGGCGCGGCCTCCAGGGAAAAAAAACAGCACCATTCACTTGTTGTCGGGTGGTGAAAAAGCGCTAACCGCATTATCATTGGTGTTTTCGATTTTCCAGTTGAATCCAGCGCCTTTTTGCATGCTGGATGAAGTGGATGCACCCTTGGATGATGCCAACGTAGGTCGCTTTTGCAATCTGGTGCGGGAGATGTCGGAAACGGTGCAATTTATTTATATTAGCCACAATAAAATTGCCATGGAAATGGCGTCCCAGCTCATGGGTGTTACTATGCAGGAACCTGGGGTATCCAGAGTTGTTGCAGTCGATGTTGATGATGCAGTAAAAATGGCTGAAGCCTCATAGAATTAGAAGGGTCCAGGAATGGCGAATGAATTACGTTTAGCGCTTTTTATTTTAATAGCTTTGGCCATTGGAGCCTTGTTATTGCATGGGCTCTGGACGGTGCGGAAAAACTCCGGACAAAAACAGCATCGGTATTATCCGGGCAAAGATGAGCAGTCCGAGCAATCAGATCGCGCCGATGATGGTTTTGATGAGTTTGGAGTCGGAAAAGTGCGGGTGATCCGAAAGGGAGGTTCATCGGCAGAGCAGCATCCAGCTAGTGAGCCTGAACAGCAAGAGCCTGACATTGGCCAGAATCAGTTTGACTTTCAGATGCCACAAGAGCCACAAGAGCCTGAGTTAAACTTCAGTGCCATCGATACGGAAGAGGCTGATGAGGTTGCCAAACAAAGCAAATCATTCAGTGAGCCTGAAAGCGAACAGCGCGATGCTGTGGAAGAGCCATCAGAAGTACTAATTTTGTATGTACTTTTGCCTGAAGGTCGCGAAATCAAAGGGCAGGATTTACTGCCCGTATTGCTCACTCTGGGCTTTAAGTTTGGTGAGATGGATATTTTTCACCGCCATGAAGACAGTGCCGGATCCGGCGAGGTTCTGTTTAGCCTGGCTAATATGTTTAACCCGGGTACCTTTGATATTGATCAGATGGAAAAGGTCAGCACCCGTGGCATCAGCTTATTTATGACCATGCCTGGCCCTGGTGCGCCCTTGCAGAACTTTAACTTAATGAATAATGCCGCCAAGAAAATAGCGGAAGAATTTGGTGGCCAGGTGCTGGATGGCCAGCGCAGTGTGTTGACGGTGCAAACCGTGCGCCATTACGTAGAAAAAATCCGTGAGTTTCAGCGCCAGCAGCTGATCCGCGGCTCTCGTTAACTTTAATGCAGGCAGTAACAGGCTGCCTGACATCCTGATTTCTGGTGTATACCGAGCATGACCAACCCAGCGCAACAACAGGTTGAGCGCCTTCAGACGCAACTCAATCAATACAGCTACGAATACTATGTACTTGATCAGCCGACGGTGCCTGATGCTGAGTACGACCGCCTGTTTCGTCAGCTACAACAACTCGAACAGCAACATCCCGAATGGGTGCACCCTGACTCACCAACTCAGCGCGTCGGCGATAAGCCGCTGAGTCAGTTCGCTCAAATTCAGCATAAAGTACCGATGTTGTCATTGGATAATGCCTTTGATGAAGCGGATTTCCAGGCGTTTTGTAAGCGCATGTCTGAGCGGATTGATTACGATGGCGAGTTTGAGTTTTGCTGCGAACCTAAACTGGATGGCCTGGCGGTCAGCATCCGCTATGAAAATGGTCGTTTGGTGCAGGCTGCGACTCGAGGTGATGGCACCACAGGGGAGGATATTACCAGCAATGTAAAAACCATCAGGGCCGTACCGTTGCGCCTTCGCGGTAATGACTGGCCTGAAGTATTGGAAGTGCGTGGTGAAGTCTTTATGCCGCTGGCTGGCTTTCATCGTTTAAACGAAACCGCGAAAGCCAAAGGGGATAAAGTATTTGCCAACCCACGCAACGCTGCAGCGGGTAGTCTACGGCAATTGGATCCGGCCATTACTGCAACCCGGCCATTGATGCTGTATGCCTATGGCATTGGTGATGTGCAGGATAGCCAGAATCGATTATCAGCAGCTTGCCACTATCAGCGTTTGCAGCAATTAAAAGACTGGGGGCTGCCGGTTTGCCCGGAAATTCAATTGGTCTCAGGCGGTGCTGCCGTGCTGGCGTATTATCAGCACATTGCCGAGCAGCGCGCTGGTTTACCCTATGAAATAGATGGCGTGGTGGTAAAAGTGGCCAGTTTAGCGCAGCAGCAAGCGCTGGGCTTTGTTG
>JAIUMG010000318.1 GCA_022565655.1 Alkalimonas sp. | reverse complement strand
GCATTATTCTACGTACCGGACAGCCTGGCTATGCTCCGGAAGAAAGTGTTATTATAGAATACGATATCAACGATTACAAAACCAAAACTGAGTTAACCCGAAGCAAGCTAGTCACCACCATCATTGCTTCCATTCGCTCCTACCAACAAATTCGAACCATCAATCAAAACCGGATTGGCTTGCAAAAGATCATCAACGCCGGCGCAAACTTACTTGAGCAGCATTCATTACACGAGTTTTCCGAAGGGGTGGTGACTCAAATTTCCTCGCTCATCGGGTTGCATGCAGAGGGTGTACTCTGTGCTCAAATAGAAGATGACGGCAGTAATGCTGATGCTATCTACGTTTTGGGGGCGGCAGGGCATTATGCTCCCTTTATAAAGTGTCGCTTGGAGCGGATAGAAAATAAAAGAATTATTCAGCTTATCAACGAGTGTTTGAGTCTGAAAAAACATATTTTTGATGAGCGCGATACGGCATTGTATTTAGGCACTGGTCAGCACTGCGCCGCCGTGTACCTGGAAACCAACCGGCCAATTGAAGATTTTGATCGGCAATTGATAGAAGTATTCCTGAGTAATATTTCGGTTGGTTATGAAAACGTGACCTTGTTCCAACAGCTAAGACATGCTGCTTATATTGACCCGCTCACAAAAACGCCAAACCGTAACGAGTTTACCACCTTACTGGCAGATACCCGCCGGTTAGGCGCCAAAGACAGTGTTGCCGTTTTGATTGATATCAACCATTTTTCCGATGTGAATGATGGGCTAGGACAAGATGTTGGCAATGAGTTATTGATTGCAGTCACTCAGCGTTTGGTGCAGCAACTGGGGAACGATGCACAAATAGGCCGCATCGGCGCTGATGTTTTTGGCTTAATCGGGTCAGAACAAGTCTTGACTCCATCAGCACTTGATACCCTGTTTAGCGAGCCGTTTCAGGCATCCGAGCATAGCCTGCAAGTCGATGCGACCTATGGCTTTTGTCGCTTAGCCGACAGCAGCGACTTGGGGCTGAGTATTCTGAAGCATGTTTACATTGCTTTGAACAAAGCGAAGAAAAACATCAGCCGTAATTTTGAGTACTACTGCTCGGAAATGGAGGATGAAACCGCCGACCGACTGGCACTGCTTCGTACTCTGCGGCATGATTTTGCGCAGGATAAACTGCAACTGTGGTACCAGCCACAGATCTGCCTGAAGAGTCGTCAGGTGATTGGTATGGAAGCCCTGTTGCGCTGGCCACAGCAAGGTGGAGGCTTTGTTTCACCAGCGGTATTTATTCCTCTGGCTGAGTACTCTGGGCTGATTGTTGAGATTGGTGCCTGGGTGTTGCAGCAAGCTTGTATGCAGCTGCAAGAACTGAAACGACAGGGGTTTGGTGAGCTTCGTATTGCAGTCAATGTGTCGATGCCGCAATTTCGTAGTCCGCATTTTGTTGATTCTGTGATTGACTGTGTAAACCAGTTTCAGATCAAACCTGAGTTACTGGAGCTTGAGATCACCGAGTCGGTGGTGATGGATGATCCAAAAATCGTCATTTCAGCTTTAAAGGAGCTTAAAAGCTTCGGTATTAAAGTCGCCATTGATGACTTTGGTATTGGCTTTTCTTCCTTAAGTTATTTGCAGCAGCTGCCTTTGGATCGGATAAAAATCGATCGGGCTTTTGTCAATGATATTGAAAAACCGAATGGGGCCGCTATCGCGGAAACCATCATTAACCTCGGCAAGCGACTTGGCTTATCTACCATCGCAGAGGGCGTGGAAACCACGGCTCAGGAACGTGTGATCCTTGGCATGGGCTGTGATGAAGTCCAGGGCTTCTTGTACGCTAAGCCGATGGCCAAGGCTGACTTACTGCAGTTTATTCAGCAGCACAAAAAATAAGCAACTTAATACAACAAGCCCGTTGATAGAACCGGGCTTGTTGCTATGAACAGCTGAATTACACTCTGAATTGACGGGCGACACTTTCCAGACTTTGCGCTAAGCTAGCCAGCTCGCTACTGGCTTTTGCAATGTTATCGGCGCTGCTGGAGCTATGCTCGGTATGGGTATAAATTTCATCGACATGATTCACAATGGTAGTGGCCATGGCTTGCTGGTCTTCGGTGGCATCGGCAATTTGCTGATTCATCAGACGGATCTGGTGAATACTCTGCGTGATCAACGTTAGTGCTTCACCGGCCTGGTTGGCAGAGGTCACACTTTCTTCCGCCTGACTGGTACTTTGCTCCATTTTTTGTACTGCTGAACGAGCCGCATTTTGCAACTGCTCGATGGTTTTCTGGATCTGCTCGGTCGATTTTTGCGTCCGGGATGCCAGAGTACGGACTTCATCGGCGACCACGGCAAAGCCACGTCCCTGATCGCCCGCCCGAGCGGCTTCGATGGCAGCATTCAGGGCCAATAAATTGGTTTGTTCGGCAATGCCTTTAATCACATCCAACACAGCTCCAACCTGATTGGCATCGTTCTCAAGCTGGGTGATCACTGAGGATGCCTCGATCACATTGGTGGCGAGCAATTTGATGCTACTAACCGTTTGCTCAACGGTGCCCTGACCACGATTAGCCGCTTCGCCGGACTCATTGGCGGCATGGGATGCTTCATTGGCGCTACTGGCTTCTGCCATCACGCTATGATTCATCTGATCGACCGCTTGTTTGGCCTGATCTGCGGACTGCCGCTGCACATGAATGGTTTTCTTGGTATCTTCGGTCAGTTCGTTTAAATCTTTGGCCAGAGACGAGAGCGGCAGAGCTGTGTTGACGACATCTTTGACAATGCCCTGCAGTTTCTCCATAAAGGTATTGAACCAGTAAGCCAAGTCACCTAACTCATCTTTACTTTGTGTTTGAATACGTACCGTTAAATCGCCATCTTCTTTGGCTAAATTGCGTAAGGTCTCAATGATGCTATTCAGATTTTTACGAATGCCAGAGACGATGGGGAAGGCGGTGCCAAATAATACCAAGGTGGTGATAATGCCCATCATAATGCCGACCGTGATTAAGCGGGAGGCTTGTTGGTTAGCGTCATCGATTGCATCGGTAAAGTCGGCCTCGGTCGCATCACGAAAGTTGGATAGTAACAACAGGGTTTGCTCGTAACTTTCATTCATGCGTTCACTGCGCTCAGCCAGGGTGCTGAAGTCGGCGGTATTGTTGACCATTTCTTCAGATATGGTGTAGGCGGCGCGGTAGTAGCCATCAAAGCTTTGGCCGATGGTCTGCATTTCTTTCTGAAAACGATTATCCAGCTGACCAATTCGTTGCAGCCCCTGCGTTAATTGCTGTGAAAATTGAGCTGCTATTTGCAGCGACTCATCATCGCCTGTGGTCACAGCACTGGCCAGAGATTCACTGATCCGCTCCAAAAGCACCAGGCTATTTTCAGCCGCTTGCAGCACCGGAAATTGCACATCACGGGTATTTTCCAGCGTTCTGGCATTGTTTTGTGCGGTACTGGTTGCGAGAATCAGGTAAATCAGGAAGCTGATGGTACCAATCAGAGGGATGATATAAATCTTTTTGGCAATGGAGAGTTGTTTCAATAGTTCCATAGGGCGGTAGCCTCTTTCACATCATTGG
>JAIUMG010000317.1 GCA_022565655.1 Alkalimonas sp. | reverse complement strand
CATGAGCGTGATCATGCCCAGGAATACCGTAGTCAGATTCAGTACGGCCAGCATGAAAACCAATCAAGCCTCTGGAACCAATGTAACTTAAGCCTGCATTGAACGAGGTGGTATCAAGCCAGCTGTTATCAATTTCTTTGGCCCGCTCGCCCTCATCATTGGTAAACGCAGGGACTTTGTAATCATCGGACTGGCGGTGCAGGGCATCGATATGCCAGGCAATGGCGTTTTGGCTGCCATCGTGGTTGAATGCCACTGTTTTTTCATCGGATACCGAGTTATAGCGTGTTTCAATAATGGTGTCAGACTCTGGTCGCAACTGGCGAGGAACTCGGTTATCAACCACGTTCACTACACCACCAATGGCACCACTACCATACAACAAGGTAGCTGGCCCACGTAATACTTCAATCTGCTCTGTGGTCATGGCATCGGCCATAATGGCATGATCCGGGCCAATGCGTGATACATCGCCAGTATCTAAGCCATTATTTAACACACGAACACGAGGGCCATCCAGGCCTCGGATCACCGGGCTGGAGGCTACCGGCCCAAAGTAGTTGCCGTGCACACCAGGTTGCTTTTTCAAGGTTTCACCAATGGTTGGCTCAGCACGTCGTGATAGCTGCTCACCCGCTAATACACTGACTGGCGTCGCCATATCCAGGTTGTACTTATGCAAACCTGAGGCCGATACCACCATACGCTCAATATGGCCTCCCGGCTGCAATTCAATCGCCAGCGGTGTGTTCAGATCGGTGACTTGAATATAGTGGCCATCATAGCCCTGAGCAGATATATGCAGCTCGGCATTCAAAGGCGCTGATACGACGAAGCGGCCTTGCTGATCGGTATAGACATATTGTTGACGGCCATGCACATGGATGCGGGCATTTTTAACCGGTTGGCCGGCCTGGTCTACAATGGTGCCGGTAACCGCTTGATTAGCCTGAGCGTGGGTAGAGAGAGAGAGTGACACCAGCAGTGCCAAAGCCGATGGCTTCAGGATGTGCTTAGAACGACGCATCTTCGATCCTTTTTGTTTGATTGTGTGTGATGTTATAACATTTTACAGGGTTTGTATTTTTCGGCAACCCTGAACCAGCTAATCGTGCTTAAGATCAGATGAAACAACTGTTTTATTCGATCAACTTTATCCATCAACTTGTCAGGCGTGATGAGTTGCCAAGGTTGTGAAGCTCGCATCTTGGGGTGAGTTAGGTATACAATGTTTTTTTCAATAAATTCTCATGCTTATGAATTTCTGGTCTGAATTTTTACTGATTGTTGTGGTGCATTTTATGGCGGTTGCCAGCCCAGGGCCGGATTTTGCGATCGTGCTTCGGTATGCGGTTCGTTATGGCAAAAAAGCTGCACTGTCAGCCAGTCTCGGTATTGGTATTGGTATTTTGCTGCATGTCACCTATTCGCTGGTGGGGATTGGCTTGCTGATAAAAACCACTCCCTGGTTGTATCTGGCATTTAGTGTCATTGCCGCTATGTATCTGGCTTTTCTCGGCGTTCAAGCTCTTAGAAGCCAAGCGCCTAATGTGAAGCAGGCCGTTGAAAACGAGCAGGTAGAGCCAGAGTTAAGCTCCAGAAAAGCCTTACTAACGGGCTTTATCACCAATGGCCTAAACCCCAAAGCCACTTTATTCTTTTTATCATTGTTTGCGGTTGTCATAGCCGTTGATACCCCTTTTCACTATAAATTGGTCTATGGTATTTATATGGCTGTAGCAACCGCGGCCTGGTTTAGCTTGCTGTCGTTCCTGCTAACCCGGGCCAAAGTCCGTGGATTCCTATTGTTAAAGGGGTATTGGTTCGATAGAGCGATGGGGTTACTTTTATTGGCATTAGCTTTGCATCTTTTATATGGCAGTATGGAGAGCATCGGAGCGATATGGGGTTAAACCAGGTTAAGCTTTGTTCCGTATCAGTCGATAGAGTAGATAAAGGAGGAACTGATGATGTTAATGAGTTCCAAAGTGATCACGCTGGATATAAATTACAGTTGCGCTCAACATCACCACTTTGAGCAGCAACGCCATTACCTTGCTCCTTATCCGGAGGAAGATGCACAACATTTTGCTCGTCGTATTCTGGCCTGGCTCAGTTTATATGAACGCAAACCGGTGATGTCCCCGGCTCATCGTGCCGGCAAGGAGCCTGATTTATTTATTCAGGATGACCAGCAGCATTTTACGCTATGGGCCACCGTCGACTTGTTGGATGAAAAACGTTTTCGCCGAGCTTGCCATTTGGCTGATAAAGTCATGTTATTCTTAAATAACTCCGAGCAAAGTAAACTCGATACTTTACCGTTCAACCTTAAATCCAGTTGCTGCCTGTTTGAGCCAGAACAACTGGAGTTACTCTGTACCATGTTAAAGCCTCATATGCAGCTGAATGTGTGGCGAGAAGACAATGCGTTGCTATTGACAGATGGTGAACATTGTCTTGATATGACACTTCATCATACCCTGCCACATTGAAGCCTTTTCAGCACCAGCAAAGATCGCTATAATTCGCGGCTTCTTATACTTGCCCTGGATTTGCGATCCAGCTTAGCAAAAAGGTGATCTATGTACGTTGTAGCTGCTCTGTATAAATTTGTTCGTCTGCCCGATTATCACCAACTGCGTGATAAGTTGTACCAACTGCTGGTTGAAAATAAAGTAAAAGGCACTTTGTTGCTGGCTGAAGAAGGGATCAATGGCACCATCTGCGGTCAGCGTGAAGGTATTGATGCGGTCAAAGCATGGCTGGATGCGGAAGGCCGTTTTGATCAACTAAGCTACAAAGAGTCTTTTGCTGATGAACCCGCGTTTTACCGCACCAAAGTCAAGCTGAAAAAAGAAATTGTTACCATGGGGGTTCCCGATGTGGACCCGGCGCATATCGTTGGCACCTACGTAAAAGGTGAACAATGGAATCAACTGATCAGCGATCCAGACACTATTGTCATTGATACCCGCAACGATTACGAAGTGGCTATAGGCAGCTTTAAACACGCGATAAACCCAAACACCACCTCATTTAGAGAGTTTCCCCAGTGGGCAGCAGAGCATCTCGACCGTAAGCAGCACAAGAAAGTCGCCATGTTTTGTACTGGCGGTATTCGTTGTGAAAAGTCGACGGCCTATCTGAAAGAGCAGGGTTTTGATGAGGTGTATCATTTGGATGGTGGCATCCTGAAGTACCTCGAAGAGGTTCCAGAGACGCAAAGTCTTTGGCAAGGCGAATGTTTTGTGTTTGATCAGCGAGTCGCAGTCAAACATGGTCTGGAGCAGGGCAGTTATGACCAGTGCTATGCGTGTCGCATGCCGCTATCGGCTGAGGATATGGCATCTGAACACTATGTCAAAGGTTTGAGCTGCCCTCATTGCTACGCCAGTACCACAGCAGAACAAAAAGCCTCTTTTGCTGAGCGGCAAAAACAAGTTGAGCTGGCCAAGCAACGAGGTGAGCAGCATATTCGTGATGGAAAAATAGAGCCATAAAACAGTTAAACTGTTAGGCTTGCACTTGTCATATTTCGCTGCATGATATTGCAGCGTTAAGCATGAATCAGCATGCTCAGGCAACACATGGTAAACGTTTTACTTGAG
>JAIUMG010000316.1 GCA_022565655.1 Alkalimonas sp. | reverse complement strand
AGGTCCACAACAACGCCCGAAGCAACAGGGTTTGCCATTGCTTTGTTTGCCTAAGCTCAGAGGCGGATGGTGCTTTGGATTCTGCTGCCATCTGGCACACTCCTGTGATTGCATTCAGACAAACATAGCTCAATACTATTGAATCTGCGGGATTAATTCAAACCAGGCTTAACCACACTGCATTGCGACATTCGCCTTTTAACGTCACAATAGCGTATAATAGACTTGGGCGCAGCCCGACAATATTCGCCGGCAATGGCGAAACCGAACCCCCAAAGAAAGAGCAGCATTTATGAGCTTCAAAGGCCAGCATATTTTGTCTGTCAATCAGTTTGATCTCGACAGTATCCAAAGCATTTTCCACGTCGCCCATAGCATGGAGCCCTATGCCAGCCGCCAAAAGCGCACCAAGGTGCTGGACGGCGCCATCTTGGGGAATTTATTTTTTGAATCCAGCACCCGTACCCGGGTCAGCTTCGGTTGTGCTTTTAATTTGCTAGGCGGTGAAGTACGCGAAACCACTGGCATGCAAAGCTCCGCTCTGGCCAAAGGTGAGTCCTTATTCGATACGGCTCGGGTCCTCAGTAGCTATAGCGACGTCATTGCCATGCGTCACCCCCAGGCAGGTTCTGTGGCCGAGTTTGCTGAAGGGAGCCGGGTGCCGGTCTTGAATGGTGGTGATGGCGCCAATGAGCACCCGACCCAAGCATTGCTTGATCTTTTTACCATTGAAAAAGAACTGGCCGCCAGCGGTCAGAGCATTGATGGCATGCATATCGCCATGGTCGGTGATTTAAAATTTGGCCGAACTGTGCATTCACTGGCCAAGCTGCTGTGTTTGTACAAAAATATTCGCTTTACCTTGATTTCACCCAAAGAGCTGGCCATGCCTGATACGGTGCTGGCGGCCATCGATAATGCAGGTCATCAGGTTGAGATTTGTGATGCGCTTGAAGGCAAACTAGGAGCGGATATTGTTTACCAGACCCGGGTGCAGGAAGAGCGCTTTAGCAGCCAGGCCGAAGCCAACCTGTACCGGGGCAAGTTTCGACTGAATCAGGACATTTATACCAAGCATTGCAAGTCCAATACGGTGATCATGCATCCACTGCCACGGGATTCAAGACTCGATGCCAACGAGCTCGACAACGATCTGAACCTGAACCCTAACCTGGCTATTTTTCGCCAGGCCGATAACGGCGTGCTGGTACGAATGGCCTTGTTCGCTCTGACACTGGGGGTTGAGCATCTGGTCCAGAAATACGACTGCGATGTCCCCTGGTACACCACTAAATCATCTGTTTAATCCATTTAAACGCTAAGGACCCTCTGCATGACTCAATCTGAAACCTTATTCGAACGCGCTCAACACACCATTCCGGGAGGTGTCAACTCACCGGTTCGCGCTTTTAAAAGCGTGGGTGGCACCCCAATATTTATCGAACGCGCTGATGGCCCTTACATTTTTGATGTGGATGGCAACAAGTACATTGATTATATCGGCTCCTGGGGACCTATGTTGCTGGGCCATAATCACCCAGATATTCGCCAGGCGGTCATGCAAGCGGCAGAACTTGGGCTGAGTTTTGGCGCGCCCTGTCCGGCCGAAGTCGATATGGCAGAGCTGGTCAGCAAGCTGGTTCCGAGCATGGAAATGGTCCGCATGGTTAGCTCTGGTACAGAGGCCACCATGAGTGCTATTCGGTTAGCTCGCGGTTACACCGGCCGTAATACCATTTTAAAGTTTGAAGGCTGCTACCACGGCCACGCCGACTCCTTGTTGGTGAAGGCAGGTTCAGGAGCCTTAACCCTGGGCGTCCCCAACTCACCCGGCGTACCGGATGACTTTGCCAAATACACGTTGACGGCAGAGTTTAATAATCTGGCACAACTGGAAGCCATCTTTGCAGAAAAAGGCGATGATATCGCCTGTATTATTGTCGAACCTGTTGCCGGCAATATGAACTGCATCCCGCCTGTCCCTGGTTTTCTGCAAGGCTTGCGCGACTTGTGCGATCGCTATGGCAGCGTACTGATTTTTGATGAAGTGATGACCGGTTTTCGGGTCGCTTTAGGTGGTGCCCAGCAAGTGTATGGGGTTACACCCGATCTGACCACCTTAGGCAAAATCATTGGCGGTGGTATGCCGGTCGGTGCCTTTGGCGGTAAGCGCGATATTATGCTGCATATTGCTCCCACCGGCCCGGTCTATCAGGCTGGCACTTTATCGGGCAACCCACTGGCGATGGCGGCAGGGTTAGCTGCCTTGAATGCCATTAGCCAACCCGGTGTGTATGAAACCTTAACGGCAAAAACCACTCAACTGATCGAAGGTTTGCAACAAGCTGCCGACCGCCATGGTATTCCGGTGACCACCAACCAGGTTGGTGGCATGTTTGGTTTATTCTTTAGCTCAGAACCACAGATCACCAATTACCAGCAAGCAACTCAATGCGACATCGAAGCCTTTAAACGCTTCTTCCACCTGATGCTGGCTGAGGGTGTCTATTTAGCGCCATCGGCCTATGAGGCAGGCTTTTTATCGTTAGCTCATAGCGAACAAGACCTGGCCGATACTCTGGCTGCAGCCGATCGCAGCTTTCAGGCTTTAGCCAACCGCTAACGGGGTATATCTGGCAGCAGGCGGACAATGTCACTGTCCTGCTGCCGGTTTTGTTGTACCAGCCAAAACTGCCCGCGGTTATCGCTAAACAGCCCGGCCACTTGCTGCTCATCGCTAAGCGGTATCTGCTGTTGATGGCCATCCCAAAACCGAATATGCAAACGGTTGGGTTTTGTCTGCAACCAGGCCATGCCCAGCTCATTGGTCAACCACTTCGAAGAATCCATCAGCTCCAGATCAAACGACTGCAGCTCCATGGCCACCATTTGTTCATTGCGCCAGAGTTGTGGTTGAGCATCCCGGCTGGTCCGCAAGACAAAACCTCCAGGGGCACAGCGAAAATCCACCACATCTTCCAGCACCGGCTTCACCCTGTCAGCTGCCATGGTCTTTAATTGCCAGCCATCCGCTGTATATTCAGTCCAGTACAATTGTTGAGCGCAGACTTCTACCCGTGATGGCCGAACGGCCATTGGTAAAAACGACTGCAAGGCCCCGGTCACCATATCCACCTGATACAACTGATGATTGATAATGGCCAGTAGCTGCTGGCGATACCAAAGTAACTGTTGCACTTGCTGCTGAAGTGATAACTCGGTCACTTGCCGTAACTGCTCCCGTTGTGCCAACCAAATCTGGCCACTACCAGAGCGTTCTGAGACAAAAGCAGTCTGATGCCCCTGCACTGCCGCTATTCGCTCGCTACGATTTGAAGCAAACCAACGCTGCATCGACAAGGGTTCAGCCTGGTTCAGCCGGAACGCCCATAAATCACTCACCGCTTCGGCCCCTTCAACTGCGATAATATCCTGCTCGACAAACTGAATGTCTTTCAAACCAGTCGACAAGGCTCCTAATGTCTGGCGGGAGGACTTTACTTTGGCAAGCGGCTTAAAAGCCTGGTGGGGCAAGCCGACCCAGAGCTGCTGAGCATCGGCCGTCAGCTCAGTCACGACATATGGAAAACTGTATTCAAGCTCCCACTTCC
>JAIUMG010000315.1 GCA_022565655.1 Alkalimonas sp. | reverse complement strand
TTATCTGGTGGGTGGCTGTATTCGTGACTTATTACTTGGCTTACAGCCGAAGGATTTTGATGTCGCGACCAATGCCAAGCCCGAGCAAGTACGGCAAGTATTTCGCAACTGTCGACTGATTGGCCGCCGCTTCCGACTGGCTCACGTCTTGTTTGGCCGCGAAGTGATTGAAGTCGCCACCTTTCGTGGCCACCACAGCCAGCCTGACGAGAGCGAGGACGATCAAACGCATCTGGCCAAGGCCAGCGAAGAGGGTTTGATCCTGCGGGATAATGTCTATGGCACCATTGAAGAAGACGCCGAGCGACGCGACTTCACCATCAATGCTCTGTATTACTCCATCAACAAGTTTGAAGTACTGGATTTTGCCAATGGTATTCAGGCCATTGCCGAGCGCAAAATTGAACTGATTGGTGACCCGGAAACCCGATATCGGGAAGACCCGGTTCGCATGCTGCGCGCCATCCGTTTTGCCACCAAACTGAATATGCAGATAGCGCCAGACACCGCAGCGCCTATAACCGAGCTGGCTCCCTTGCTGCAAAGTATTCCGGCAGCGCGTTTATTCGAAGAGTGCCTGAAGTTATTTATGGCAGGCAAAGCCTTTGATAACTTTATGCTGATGAAGCAATTTGGCATCATCAAGCAACTGATGCCCTCGCTGCATAAAGCCATTAAACTGGAACCAGAAGGCAAAACCTTCCAACTGGTCAGCCAGGCACTGCAGGATACTGATCAGCGGGTCGCCGATGGCAAGCCGGTCACACCGGCCTTTTTGTTTGCCGCCTTTTTCTGGTACCCGGTAGAAATGCGCAGTCAGACCTTGCAGCTGGAAGGCGGGTTACCGCCAGTGGATGCACTGAATATTGCCATGACTGAAGTTTTATCCGACCTGCAACAACGTATCTCGCTGCCCAAGCGTTTCAGCCTGGTCACTCGTGATATCTGGAGCCTGCAAGGTCGCTTGGCCCGGCGCAATGGCCGTCGCGCTCTTAGTCTGCTGCAATTGCCCAAATTCCGCGCAGCCTTTGACTTTTTGGTGCTGCGCGCCAAAGCGGAAGGCGGTGAACTGCAAGAACAAGCCGATTGGTGGCAACGCTTTCAGTTTGAATCCGAAGACGATCAACTAAAGATGGTGCAACAGGCACCGGCGGCTCCAGGTTCCAAAAAGCCAAAGCGTCGTCGCAACTACAAGCGCAAACGGAGCAGCCAGAGTCAGCCATGATCCGCTGTTACATTGGCCTTGGCGCCAATTTAGACCAACCGGTGCAACAGCTCGAGCGCGCCCTCCAGGCGTTGGCTGAACTGCCTCAGTGCAGCTTGCAGCGCTGTTCAGCGTTTTACGGCTCCAAGCCCATGGGGCCGCAAGATCAACCCGATTATGTCAACGCAGTGGCCGAGCTGCATACCACGCTAGCCGCCGAAGCATTACTGGATGAGCTGCAACGCATTGAACAACAGCACGGTCGGCAGCGCAAAGCTGAGCGCTGGGGGCCACGCACGCTGGATCTGGATTTGCTGCTGTATGGCATGCAGCAGATTGCCACCGAACGGTTAACCGTGCCTCACTATGGCCTGAAGCAGCGCGAGTTTGTACTGTACCCACTGCACGAAATTGCCGCTGAATTGCAATTGCCCGACGGCAGTAGCTTGCATGATCTGATACAACAGATCCCCCGCAACGGTTTACATCAACTCAGTTAGCGCATTAGCCTACTGGCCGCGACTTGCAGGCCAAACGACTTTATGCCAAAGTTCGCAACCAGATAACCAAAGGTCGGAGCAGATACATGGCCAAAATTACCACCGCAGTGCTGCAAAAAATGAAGCAGCAAGGTGAAAAAATAACCTCCCTAACAGCCTATGATGCCAGCTTTGGTAAATTGTTTGCTGAAGAAGGGGTCGAGGTGCTGTTGATTGGTGATTCGCTTGGCATGGTGTTGCAGGGCCACACCGACACGCTGCCGGTTACCGTCTCGGATATTGCCTACCATACTCGTTGTGTTCGGGCCGGAGCCGCCGATGCCTTTGTCATCGCCGACCTGCCTTTTATGAGTTACACCAGCACCGAGCAGGCCTTCCAATCGGTACTGCCGTTAATGCAGGCCGGTGCCAATATGGTGAAACTGGAAGGCGGTGATTTCCTGCTGCCCACTGTGAAGGCACTGACCGAACGAGGCGTTCCGGTCTGTGGCCATTTGGGCTTAACCCCTCAGTCGGTGCATCTGTTTGGTGGCTTTAAAGTGCAAGGCCGTGGTGATGAGCAAGCCAATGCCATGGTGCGTCAGGCCGAAGCGCTACAAGCTGCCGGGGCTCAGTTGTTGGTGCTGGAATGTATTCCAGTCGAACTGGCCAATCGCATTACCGCAGCCTTAAGCATTCCGGTGATTGGCATTGGCGCAGGGGCCGGCACCGATGGCCAGGTGCTGGTGATGCATGACTTACTCGGCATCAGCAGTGGCTATATTCCGAAGTTCTCAAAAAACTTTTTACAGCAAACCGGCGAAATTCGCTCAGCCATCCGCCAGTATGTGGCCGATGTCAAAAGCCAGACCTTCCCGGCCGCCGAGCACAGCTTTCAATAACATGAAGATTGTAAACTCCATCGATAGCCTGCGGGCTGAAATGACCCGCTGGCGAAAAGCGGGTGAACGTATTGCTTTTGTGCCCACCATGGGCAATTTGCATCAGGGCCATCTGCGGCTGGTTGAAGTGGCGCACCAGCATGCCGATCGGGTGATTGCCAGTATCTTTGTCAATCCGATGCAATTTGGTGCCAATGAAGATCTCGACAGTTACCCCCGCACCCTGCAGGCCGACTGTGATGCCTTGCAGCAGCTGAGAACCGATGCGGTTTTTACCCCCACACCCGATATCATCTACCCGCGTGGCTTAGCGCAACAAACCTTTGTTGAAGTGCCTGAGTTAGGCGATCATCATTGTGGTGCCAGTCGACCTGGCCATTTTCGCGGCGTGGCGACCGTTGTTTGTAAGCTGTTTAATCTGGTGCAGCCCGATGTGGCTTGCTTTGGTCAGAAAGACTACCAGCAACTGGCCATTATCCGCCAGATGGTGGCTGATTTATCCTTTCCGATTGAGATTATTGGCGTACCCACCGAGCGCGCTGCCGATGGCCTGGCGCTTAGTTCACGCAATGGCTATCTAAGCGCTGAGCAGCGTGCGATAGCGCCTAAGCTGCAGCAGGTATTGCAGCAGATAAAGCAGCAGATCCAGCAGAGCGATACTGATTTTCGCCAGCTGGAAAGCGAAGCAAAAGCACAGCTGAGTGCGGCAGGTTTGCGGCCAGATTATCTGAATATCAGTGATCGTGGGACTTTGCAGCCGGCCGACAGTCGTCAGCAAGCCCTGGTGATCCTGGCTGCTGCCTGGCTCGGCAACACCAAGTTACTGGATAATCTGGAGGTATAAATGTCGGACTATTGCCTGGTGATGGCCACCTGCCCGGATCAGGACGAGGCCAACCGCATCACTGCTGCTTTGTTGCAGAAAAAGCTGGCTGCCTGCATCCAGCATCAACGCATCGACAGCCACTATGTCTGGCAAGATAAGCTGGAGCAATCGAGTGAAATCCTGCTCATGATCAAAACCACCCGGCAATGCTACACCGAACTGG
>JAIUMG010000314.1 GCA_022565655.1 Alkalimonas sp. | reverse complement strand
AAGGCTGGCCGAGGATCCAGCCGATGATCAGCAGGCTAATCAATAACAACAGAACTAATGGCACGGCAGAGACTCGAAATACACAGATTGATCTTACAATTGGGTAAAGCGGTACAAAAAACAAGGGATCATACTCGACCCGCAACCGCTAAATGAGGTTTTCATGTTTCAACTGTTTAAACGCTTACTGGAAAGCAGCGATACACCACATACACAGGACTGCCCGGCCTTGCGGCTAGTGGATGAAGCGCAATTGATGTCGGTGGTGTTGATGTTAGAGGTCGCAGCGGCAGACTTTCAGGATCCGACTGAAGAACATGACTTGGTGCTACGTTACTTGCAAGATGAGTTTAAGTTGAGTGATGCTGATGCCGAGGTGGTGTTTCAACGAGCAAAAGAGCTGTCAGCCGATGCCGTCTGCCTGCATCGATTTACCTCGAAAATGACCGACTACAGCTATCCACAACGTCTCGACTTTATCGAGCAACTGTGGCGCATAGCCTATCACGATGGTCAGTTGGATCCGCATGAAGAAGCCATGCTGCGTAAGGTCGCCGATTTATTGTTTATTCGTCACGGCGATTTTATTCAGTGCAAATTAGCCGCTCAACCTGATCAGGCTTGAGAACCTTGAGGTAGTTTGGCTACACATTTAGTCCTCTTTTTTATCCAGCACTTCCCCTTCGATCACCCGATGGGATGAGGCTCCTGCTTCCGGCTCATTGGCTTGCCCTTGGTATTGCTGTTGCGCTTGCTGGGCAGCCTGCTGGAATGCCCGCATTTTACGTCGGTAACGCCACAGTAGTATGGGGATCAGCAACCAGCTGAATACCAACAGAACCAGCATAAGCATGGCACCAAATAGCAACACAATGCCCATGATGAGCCAGGCAATTAAGCGCTGCACCGGCCCACCTCGTTGCTGTTGCTGCCAACGCTGTTGCCAGCTGCCTGTTTGACGCCGAAAAGAAAACATCATCCACTCTACCTCATACCCTTAATGGGTTCATCATACGGCAAAACGATAAAACCGTCACTGTTGCCAGTGTAACCAAGCAAAGCTGAGCCTAGCCTGAACCTACCATCACTTTTTCATTAAAGGTTCACAAAATGAACACTTGATCGTTTTTTGAATATGGTTCAAAATATGCACCCCTGTCAATTGAGGTGGTTATGGGAACATCGGAGCGCAAACAACGAGAGCGGGAAGAGCGGGAGCAATTATTTCTTGATGCTGCCGAGCAACTGATTGCTGAAGAAGGCTTTATTCAGCTGCAAATGGCGAAGCTGGCGAAAGCCTGCGACTACGCCACCGGCACTTTGTATCAGCACTTTACCTCGAAAGAGGATCTGCTGATGGCATTAATGGTCCGCCATTCAGCCTTACACCTTGAAATGTTTGAACAAATTGAGCAGTGGCAGGCTCCGTCACGACAACGTATCTTTGCGATTTGTGTGGCCGAGCAAGACTTCAATCAGCGACAGGCCAACTACGTCAAGCTATCGCAGTATGTGATGACGGAAGCAGTTTGGGAGAACGCATCGGAAGCTCGCCGTCAACAATTACTGCAGTGCGGTCAGCCCATTTGTCGCATCGTCAGCGGCATCGTGCAGCAAGCTATTGATGATTGTGATCTGGATCCTCAAGGTGCCAGTACTATGGAGCTGGGCTACGCGACCTGGGCCTTGTGTCAGGGTAGCCATACACTGGAGCACACCAAAGGCCTGCTGGAAGCGTTTTCCATTCCTCGTGGCCCGATGACCATGTACCGCAATATGCATCGCTTACTGAATGGCATGGGCTGGCAGCCACTGATGGATTTAACTGAGCCGACAGAACTCACCAGGCTGGTTGATTCCATGAAACAACATTTACAAATTAACAAGTGACCGGCCGGAAACCGTGTTTCTAGCGGGTCGCTGACTATGCAGGTTCACTAAGGGGTGCGGACAACCTTAGCAACGGCTTTTTATTTAAACAGCAGGCTGCCGGGCAGCCTATCAAGGAGCAATCATGTTTAAGCGCATGAGTCTGATGTTACTCGCCGTCATTATTGTGTTTGGCGGTATTTTTGGTTACAAAGCCATTGGCAATCATTTTATGAATGAATTCTTCGACAACATGCCAATGCCGGTTGCCAGCATTACGGCGGCTGAAGCCTACACAGATCGTTGGGAGCCTGCCATACAGGCTGTCGGTAGTTTTGTAGCGGTGCAAGGAACGGAGCTGACGGCGGAAACCAGTGGCATCGTCAACGCCATCTATTTCGACAATGGTCATGCGGTTGAAAAAGGCCAGATCCTGGTAACGCTGGACGACAGCATTGATCAACCTGAATTATCACGTTTAAAGGCTGCCGAGCAATTAGCCAAGCTGGAGTTAAACCGGACGCAACGGTTGTATCAAGACAACAGTGTATCTGAGCTGGAGCTGCGCCGCCGCGAAAGCGAAGCGGAGCAAGCCAGTGCTGCGGTGAACATTCAGCAGGCCAAAATTGCTCAAAAGGTCATTCGGGCCCCGTTTAGTGGGATTGCAGGCATTCGCCGGGTCAATTTGGGCCAACTGGTCTCCCCCGGCTCGGCTGTGGTTTCGATTGAATCACTCGATCCCATTTATCTAAACTTTACCCTGCCCGAACAACGTTTGTCTCAAATTCATTCGGGCCAGAGCCTGACCGTGAGTGTCGATGCCTATCCTGAACAAACATTTAGCGGGCAGATCACGGCCATTGCACCTGCCGTGCGGGCATCCAGTCGCAGTGTTGAAATTCAGGCGACCTTTGAAAACCCGGAGCAACTGCTGCGACCCGGCATGTTTGCCCGCATTGATGTGCACACGGGTGAACAACAGGAGGTCTTGCTGATCCCGCAGACTGCCCTGCAGTTTAACACCTATGGCAACTCTGTGTTCGTCTTGCGTGAAGAAGACGGCGAGCTAAAAGCATTTCAGCGCTTTGTTCAAACCGGTGAAAGCCGTGGTGATTTAATCCGCGTACTGGATGGGCTTGAAGCTGGTGATCGGGTAGCTACATCAGGCTTGCTGAAATTACGCAACGAAGCGGTTGTCAAAGTAAGCGACAATGGCAATGCACAACCCAGTGCTGAGCTAAACCCACAGCCAGACAACCAATAAGGAGCGGCGTTATGCGTTTTACCGACGTATTTATCCGTAAACCTGTACTGGCTACCGTGGTCAGTCTGTTTATACTTTTACTGGGATTTCGCGCCATATTCGATATGAATGTCCGCCAGTTTCCAGAAATTCAAAATGCCGTAGTCACGGTATCCACCACCTATATCGGTGCTGATGCTGATTTGATCCAGGGCTTTATTACCAGCCCATTGGAGCGTGAAGTTGCCGCAGCCGAAGGCATTGATTACATCGTATCCACCTCGGTCGCCGGCATGAGCAGCATTGAGGCCTATTTACGGCTGGATTACGATCCCAATGAAGCGCTGACGCAAATTGCCGCTCAGGTCAACAAAGTTCGCTCCGAACTACCTGAGAATGCCCGGGATCCGGTGGTCGACCTGAAAGTTGGGCAAGATACCGCAGCCATGTACCTGTCATTTTACAGTGAAGTGCTGGGCAACAATCAGATCACCGATTACCTAGTGCGGGTGGTAGAGCCTCAACTGGC
>JAIUMG010000313.1 GCA_022565655.1 Alkalimonas sp. | reverse complement strand
GTTGAGAGCGATAGGCGCTCTACGCCGGTAAAGCGCGCCAGCCATAACTCATCTTCACTCATTTGAGTGATGTCATAAATGGGCTGAGTGTCTGCGACGGGATCCTGATGCAACGGTATGGACTGAATGGCATCGGTATCGGCATGCCAGCGGAATAAGCCACCATTATCGGTGCCAATCCAGATGTTGCCGTCTGAGCTTTGATACAGAGACTGGATGCTTTGAGTGGATAATTGCGGCCAGCTGTGCAGGGATGCCAAGCCGGCATCAATGTGCAGCTGCAGCAAGCCAAGGCGGGTACCTATCCATAAAATATCATCAGCAACCAGCAAAGTTCGTACATTACTTTGTTCAAGTGCTGGGTGCTGCAAAATAGTGGCTTGGCCGTGGCGGTCTATGGTCGCCAGACCATAACGGCTGCCGACCCAGACGTTTTCTGACGAGTCTTCAGCTAAACTTTGAGCATGCTGCCAAAAGAGTGGGTTTTGCTCCATAGCCGAGACTCTTAAACGTTGAAATGTTCGATCCTCGGGTTGATAAATTGTGATGCCACCGGGTGATGTGGTGATCCATAACTGATGATTTTGTCGCACCAACAGTTGCTGTACAAAGTCTCCTGCTAAAGAGGATTCCTGGCTGGCCTGATACGTGTGGCGTTGAAAACGATAACCATCGTAACGAATAACTCCGCTAGGTGTACCAATCCACAAAAAGCCTTGCTGATCCTGGGCCAGGCTGGTTACGACCTGATCCGGGATAACGCTGGCATCACCCACTTGTTCAAATGAGTTGGAAAGTGGAAATGAGGGGCTGGCATGCAAGTGCCCAGCCGTTAAGCTGCAGCAACAACAAAGTAACCAGTGAACAAGCAAGCACCATCTTTGCATGAGCGGCATTTCAGACTTATGTGAGAGGCTTACCCTTTAAGTTAGGTGATTAAGTCATTGAAATCAATGAAACTGATTAAATTTTCGAATTTAATAGTTGCCGAATGGATGGCAGCAGATCTGATGCGAGTAAACCTCGCTCGCCATAGCGGCTAACTTGCTGGTCGGCTGCGGCTGCATGCAACCAACCCCCTAATGCGGTTGCGGTTGCCGCATCAAGCCCCTGAGCAGACAGCGCGGCAATTACACCACAGAGTAAGTCCCCCATACCGGCGGTTGCCATGCCCGGGTTGCCGGCATGAACCAACTGGATAACTCCGGTTGTGTCAGCGATCAGGCTGCCATTGCCTTTTAGCAGTACTGTGGCCTGATAGTGTTTTTGCAAGGCGAGAACCGCTTTGAACCGATCGTCTTGCACGGCTGACGTTGTGCTGGATAATAATCGTGCTGCTTCAGCCGGGTGGGGCGTCAGGATCGTTTCTGCTGGCAGTTGCACCGATGGCTGCTGAGCTATCAGATTGAGTGCGTCGGCGTCTAACAGCAAAGGTCCATCGTGTTGCAACACTTGTTGCAGTAATTGCTGCCCCCAGAATTGTTGCCCTAAACCGGGGCCAATCACCACCATACTAGCTTTGGTCAGCCAGCGATGAATCGTTTGCTGCGGTTCAATACCATGCACCATTAGTTCGGGGCGGCGACTGAGCAGGGCCATCTTATGCTCCGGCCGGGTCAGTACGGTAACCAGCCCGGCCCCACAGCGTAATGCAGCTTCAGCTGCCAGCAGTGGTGCACCGGCCATACCATGATCGCCTCCAATCACCAGCACATGGCCACTTTTGCCTTTATGGAAGTTGTGCGGCCGGGGCAAAAGGCTAGCGAGCAAGGCTTTACCTTGCGCCAGACTGGCACTGGCTTTAATGGAGGCGAATAGATGGGCTGGACAATCCAGAGTATTGAGCAGTAATTCACCGCTGTGATCGGGGCCATCTGCAGTGAATAAGCCCATTTTCTGGCCGATAAAACTCAGCGTGACATCGGCTTTGACGGCAGCACCAAAAACCCGACCGGTATCGGCACAAAGGCCGGAGGGAACATCCACTGCCAGTATCGGAGCGGCTGCCTGATTGATCTGCGTTATGGCCTGGGCGTAATCGCCTGCTACCGTTCGGTTCAGGCCAATACCGAAGAGTGCATCCACAATCAGTTCAGCGGTTGTTGGCTGATCAAGTGGCAACCTGGTTATTTGAGCTTTATCGGCCGCTTTTGCTGCCATGGCAGCAGCTCTGGGTAATTTGCGGTGATCGCCAATGCATTTGAGTGCAACCTGATAGCCTTCACTTTTGGCATAGGCTGCCAGCAAGTAGCCATCACCGCCATTATTGCCCGCCCCAACATAAATCAGCAGTTGTCGACGACTTGGCCAGCGTTGTTTTAGCAGAGTGAGCAAGGCGCTGGCGGCGCGTTGCATCAACACGAAGTCACCTTGCTTCAGTTCAGCAATCGCCTGCTGCTCAAGCAGACGGATCTGAGCACTGCTGTAAAGCAGGCTTTTCGTTGTTGCAGCGGCGCTGGCAGCGTTTTTCATCTAAACCTCACAGCAAAAACGCTACGGTTAGCGCTTTTTCACCCACTGCCCATCCAGCAGAATAAACTGACCGGCTGGTGTGCGTTCAATGGCCCGCTGTCCGGCTCGTGCTTCGACATCTGCCACGGCAATATTATTGTCTCGGGCTATTCGGGCATATTCAGCTCGGCGCGCGTCGTTAATCAGCTCAACAATCTGACGACTTTCAGCGCTGTCCTGAACAACCCCCAGGTAACCATTGATTTGTTCTCCAATCAGCCCTTGCTCCTTAGCTGGGCTTAAGGCATTCATGGCTTGTTGTAAATTCATGGCCAGTACTGGCATCGCCACCAGAAACAGCAGGCATGCCAGCAGGGTACGAAAAGATGCGGATGTTTTCATGGTGCTCTCCTTAAAATAAGCCACTGGAATCACTGAACAATTGATCAAGCTCACGGTCGACCCGGATCAAGATCTCATGTTCAATTTTCACATTCAGGTTAATGGTAATGGGTTCACTGGGTGCCGCAACCTGTACGGTTGGTGTACAGGCGGTCAGTGCGAACAAGCCTGACAATGCGAGCGGTACAACGATTTTGTGATGCATGGTGTTTCCTCCCTAGGGCCGCTTCGGTTGCTGTAACCGCTGCTGGATCCGTTTCTGTATAACGTCATTTAATTGGTTGGTCAGTTGTAAACTGGTGATCAGTGCCGGAATATCTTCCTCCAGGGTAATGTTAAAGTGCACAGGCCGCCCTTGTTCCAGAGCCGGATTACGGCCCTGTAGTTGCAGCGCTAAAATCAATTTGCCATCTGGAGTGTAGCTGACTTCAGTATTCAACACCGTATAATGAAAGTCATCCAGTGCAGTGATAATCATACTCATGCCGGGGTTGCTGGCTGCCATGCCCTGAGCTTGTGGCGAGCGATAACTGAGCTTGCCACCTGGCTCTACCGCTTTAAGTTGGCCCTGAACAACCTCGATCCCTTTACTGGATACAACCAGAGGTAGCTGGCCGTTGATCAGGCCTTGGCCCGTAAGGTCAGACGTTGGGTGTTGCGTCAGAAGTTGCTGCAAATCGAGTTGCTCGATCTGCAGTAGCAGTGTCCACTCTGACTGGCTCAGGTCGTAACTTTGCTGCGGCAGCCTGACCCGGCCATTAAATAAAGCGAGTTGGTTGTCTTGCAACTGCAGCTG
>JAIUMG010000312.1 GCA_022565655.1 Alkalimonas sp. | reverse complement strand
GCTCCAGTTGATCGTCTGGCACAATACGGTTAAATAAGCTGTACATTGCGGCCAACAGAATGATCACCGGTAAGAACTTTTCCAGCGCTTCCCGGCTAAGCTGATCAACCACCAAGGTGCCAATAATGGCACCTATGGCCGTATAAAGCAGACTACGGCGCCAAAAGTAGGGATTAAATAACTTTTTCCTGTAATAGGTAATAGAGGCAGTCAGTGAGCCAAAGGTTGCCGCCAGTTTATTGGTTCCCAGAGCCACATGGGGTGGAAGGCCAGCAGTCAGTAAGGCTGGAATGGTTAATAAGCCACCGCCTCCTGCAATGGCATCAATAAAACCAGCGGCAAAGGCAACGGCACACAATATCAACAGCAAGCTGGGATCAATGGCGAGTTCTGCGAACAAGATGGCTCTCTTAGTAATGAATGTGGCGCTTAAAAGGAGGCAGGGCATCCAGCATGGCTTTGCCATAGGCTTTACTGACCAGCCGACGATCCAGAATGACGATCTGGCCGTGATCCTGCTCTTGTCGCAATAGTCTACCACAAGCCTGCACCAGTTTCTTCGACGTTGCAGGTACGGTCAGCTGCAGGAAAGGGTTGCCACCACGCTTAGTAATAGCTTCACTCATGGCTTCTTCCAGCGGCGAAGTGGGCACGGCGAAGGGTAACTTGGTGATCACCAGATTGGTCAGTAACTGCCCCGGTAAATCCAGACCTTCAGAAAAGCTTTGTGTGCCAAATAAAATGCTGGTGTGGCCAGCTGCCACCTGCTGTTGGTGCTGCTCGAGTAAGCTTTGCCGGGCCGCTTCGCCTTGCACCAATAGGGTAAAGCCTTGCTGGCGCAGTGATTCAGCTACCTCCTGCATTTGCCAGTACGAGGCAAACAGCACCAGACTTGCCTCATTATCCGGCAGGTAAGCAGGCAATACCTGACACAGTTCAGCGGTAAATGCATTGGCGGTAGGCTCATGCTTCATTGCAGGAAGTACCACCGTTCCTTGCTCAGCGTAAGCGAAAGGGGAGCTGACTTGCAGAGTGCGAACCCCTTCAAAGGCATCTAGCCCCAACTCTTTCAGCGGGTAGTTAAACGAGTTCAGAGCCGTTAACGTTGCCGAGCACAGAATGCAGGCAAAAGCAGGGCGAAATAGCAAGCGCTCTAACTGAGCTTGCAGCAGTAAAGGGCTGGCAAAAGCGATCACCTGGTGTTCATTGCTTTCGGCTTGTTCAACCCAGCGAGCCTGATGCACCAGTTTTTCCTGCGGCTGGGCATATAAATGCCAGAGTGCCTGATGTTGGCTGAACTTTTGGTCAAAAAACGACAATTCCTGCAAGGTAGCAGAGATGGCTTTGGCCGGCAGTTGTTGTTCAGTGATGGCATCCCGCACCTGTTGATGTAGTTGCTCCAGCTTGGTAAGAATATGCTGACTTAATTGCGCCAGCGATGCTGCTTTATCGCTAATAACCAGCGGCAGAGCCGCATCGGCGAAGCGGTAGTGTTTGTCGCTGCTAAACCATTGCTTGGCATAGCTGGGTACTTGCTGACTGATAGTACTGTACTCGCGACGAAAATCATCAATATGATCCTGCAGCTTTAACAGGGTTTTCAGCGATGATTCCGGTAAATTTGCCTGCATGCGCTGGCTGAATTTGAGCGCTTTTTCCAGCCAGGCTTCTTGCTGCAGCAGCGGACAGCTGGCTGAAAAAAAACTGCGGGCACTATCCACCAGATGGTGGCCCTCGTCTATCACATAGATGCAATCTTCCGGAGCGGGCAATTGACTGTTGCCAGCTTCCAGATCTGCCAATAAAAATGCCTGGTTGGTGACCAGCACGTCCGAGTTGGTGATCTCCGCTCTGGCCAAATGAAAAGGACATTGCTGATGACGGCGATGGCTGCGATGACAATGAAAGGGATCCGCTTGAATGTCTTGCCAAAGAGTATCGGGCACAGCAAAAGGCAGGCTGTCCCAATCACCCAGCCAGCTTCGGTTGTGCCAGGCTTTCAGCAGCTTTTCTAGTAGCCGAACCGATTTTTTTTGAGCGTCAGGGAATAACTCGGGCTGTTGCAGCCGTTCGGTTAATCGCTCAATGCAGGCATAGCGTTGACGGCCTTTAACCAGGCAATACTCAAACTCCAGCCCGGCATGGCGTTGGAAAAAGGGCAGGTCTTTGCTAACCAGCTGTTCTTGCAAGGCAACCGTGGCGGTGGCAATCACTACTTTTTTATTTTTAGTTAAAGCATAAGGGATTGTTGCCAGTAAATAGGCCAGTGACTTACCTGTTCCAGTACCGGCTTCAACTAATGCAATACGTTCGTGTCGGTGATAACTGCCCGCCACCGTATGGGCAATTTCCGCAATCAGTTTGTTTTGGCCGGGACGCGTACGATAGTTCGTTAACGCATCACGTAACTGGTGCTGAGCCTTGCGAATCTGTTGTTGGAGCTGGGCAGTGAGCATCAGATTTAACTGGATAAAATTACAGGGTTCTAGTCTAGGAAAAACAATAGCAGCATACAAGTCCTAATTATCGGATAGTACAAAAAATCTTACAAATACTGAACGTTATCAGGTTGATAGTAAAAGCAGTGGTATCCTTTTGATGGCATGGCAAGTGAGCATGGCATAGTAATAGGTAATTTAGTGAATAAAAAACAAACGAAAAGAGCGAAAAAATAACCTTTTTACAAAATTATGCACACTTCAACTCTATTTTTATGTCGTTTGTCCCTTTTTTGGTTGATGGTTTCATTTTCTTGTGATATCAATGCCGTCCGAAAAAGAAGCATACTCTTTTTTGTGGCAGTCCAATTTTTCACTTTAAATAAAAATAACTTAGATGACAGTGATGGTTATCTAAGATTCCAAGGGGAACACAATGTTTAGGAATAATCACATTTCTAAGTGTATGAAACTTGCGCTTTCTTTCAGTGCGGCTGCGGTTGTTGCATTTCCAGTGCATGCTATTGATAACATTCAAGAGGAAGAGGTACGCAGTGTTGAACGCATTGCTGTAACTGGTTCTCGTATTCGTCGTATTGGAGAGGTTGCACCAACACCTGTGACGGTCATCAGTGGTGAAAACCTTGTTGAATCTGGCGTTACCAATGTTGCTGACCTATTGCATAAGCTACCAAGCACTTCGGTTGGTTTAGCGCCTGAAACCACCAACAATACTATTTTTGCCAGCGGCTTAAACAATACAGACTTACGTGGTTTGGGCAGTAACCGAACTCTGGTGTTAGTGAATGGTCGTCGCTTCATTGCAGGAGCTCCAGGTTCAGGTGCGGTTGACTTGAATAATATTCCGACTTCGATGATTGAGCGGATGGAAATTACCACTGGTGGTGCTTCTGCTGTTTACGGTTCCGATGCTGTTGCAGGCGTAGTGAACATCATTACCAAAAAATCCTTTGATGGCATTGAAGTTGATCTCTCTACGGTTCGCACCGAGCAAAGTGGTGGTGAAGAAGAGTTTGCCTCGTTTACCTTTGGTTCAGATGCTGGCAGAGCCAGTTTTATTACCAATTTTAATATCAGCCGCCAGAAGCAGTTACGTGGTGATCAGCGTGACTTTATGCTGAATGGTCCTATCACTATCGCCAACCCTGCCTTAGTTGGTTACGAAGGCGATGAAGTATTGCCCGGTCGTATCGTTT
>JAIUMG010000311.1 GCA_022565655.1 Alkalimonas sp. | reverse complement strand
CACTTCAAACGATTCTGCCGCGGGTTGCGCATGCTGCATTGCGGGTGATCGTAACAACTCTACCTGAACCGGTGCTGTACCGTGCTGCAGCATGCCGATTTTATGCGCTGCGGCATAGGAAAGATCGATCAGCCGATCCTGATGGAACGGGCCGCGGTCATTCACCCGGACAATCGCGCTTTTCTGGTTGTTCAGATTGGTGACCCGGACGTACGATGGCAAAGGTAGTGTTTTATGCGCTGCACTCATGCGGTACATATCATACACTTCACCATTGGATGTTTTATGGCCGTGGAACTTCATACCGTACCAAGAAGCGATACCCGTGGCTTTGTATTCCTCCAGATCTGGTTTTGGCTGATAATCGACGCCAAAAATCCGATAGGGTTGATTGCCACCACGGCTTAATGGCTCAATGCTGGGTTCAGGATCTGTCATTTCCAGCAAGGTTGGCAAGCGATCGGGCTGATGGTCCTGTTCGTATTGATAACGGCCTGCATTTGGCGATTGATCAGTTGACGGCGCTGGCAGCTGGCTGCATGCCTGCAGCAGCGCACAAAGACTAAGTAGACAATACAGTGGTAAACGCATCGACGAGACTCCAGAGCTAGGATGATGCCAATATACGCTTGTGCGTACTGATGGACATTAAAATACCAAAAGCGGCCAATAAGGTCACCATGGAGGTGCCGCCATAACTCACCAAGGGCAATGGTACACCGACCACTGGCAACAGACCGGACACCATGCCTATGTTAACAAAGACATAAACGAAAAAGGTCATGGTGATACTACCCGCCACCAGTTTGGAAAAGCTATCTTGTGCCCGGATAGCGATGAGCAGACAACGGCCAATGATAAAAAGATACAACGCGACCAAGGCAGCCACTCCGAGCAAGCCGAACTCTTCACTAAGTACAGAAAAGATAAAGTCAGTATGTCGTTCGGGTAAAAACTCGAGTTGCGATTGTGTCCCTTGCAACCAGCCTTTGCCTTGCAAGCCGCCAGAGCCAATGGCAATTTTCGATTGAATAATATGGTAACCAGCACCTAAGGGATCGGTTTCCGGGTTAAGCAGTGTCAGCACGCGTTGTTTCTGGTAGTCACGCATCACGAAAAACCACATGACCGGTAAAAAAGACGCAATTAAGGTGCCAATAAACAGAATTAAACGCCAGCTCATGCCAGCCAAAAACAGCACCATTATGCCAGACGTGGCGATTAATAATGCGGTACCTAAGTCAGGTTGCTGGGCAATCAGTATGGTGGGTAGCGCACACATGATAAAACCAACCAGCAAACGCCATAGCTTTGGCGGAAGGTTGTGATTGGAAATAAACCAGGCAATTGCCAGCGGCACGGCCAGTTTCATGATCTCAGAAGGCTGAAACCGAATAAATCCCAGATTTAGCCAGCGTTGTGCGCCTTTGCCAACTTCACCAACCAGCATGACCGCGACCAACATCAACAACCCAAGTATAAAAATGGGCAGCCCCCAGCGTTTAAATGTCAGTGGGCTTACCTGTGCAAAGGCAATCATCACCGCCACGGCCAGCCCCAAACGGATGGCTTGTGCCTGCATCATCGGCTGGCTTTGACCCGTGGCACTGTACAGCACCATTAAGCCATAGCCCATTAACAACAGCAGTGCCAGCAAAAGCGGGGTATCAATATGAAAGATGGCCAGCCCTTTAGGCCGTTGTGACTCACTGATCTCAGCGTTCATTGATTGACTCCGGCACTAAAGTAGTAATCAAATAATTGACGGGCAATGGGTGCTGCAGTACTGCTGCCACCACCGGTGTTTTCTACCACCACGGCAACCACGACAGTGGGATCGTCCGCGGGTGCATAGCCGATATACATGGCATTGTCACGGTGTTGTTCAAGCAGGGCATCCGCATCGTACTCTGCATCCTGAGCAATACTGACCACCTGGGCGGTGCCGGTTTTGCCCCCGGAACTGTAACTTGCTCCGCGAAAAGGGGTGCGGGCGGTTCCTTCCTTTACGGTTTGTTCCATGGCATCCAGGATCACTTGCCAGTGTTGTGGGTCTGCGATGGTCACCGCTTGCTTGCGTTGATAAGTGACGGCTTCAAACTGTTCCTCAAAACGCGTGCCTTGCAGCAGAGTTGGGACGATACTTTCACCACGATTGACCAAAATGGCAGTACTGGTCGCCAGTTGCAGCGGTGTGGTGGTCCAGTAACTTTGTCCTATACCTAATGAAACGGTATCACCAAGGTACCAGGGCTGGTTATGGCGCGCTTGTTTCCAGCCCCGGGAAGGCATGTTTGCAGCGGATTCTTCATGGATATCAATGCCTGTGCGCTGACCAAAACCAAACTGCTTCATTGAATCGGAAATGGTATCGATACCCAGATTTACCGCCAAATCATAAAAGTAGGTGTCATTACTTTGCGTAATCGCATTGTATATGTTGACCCAGCCCAAGCCATAACGTTGCCAGTTACGAAAGCGACGTGAGTAGTTTGGTAACTTGTAGTAGCCGGGATCCCAGATGCGCGAGCTAGGCGTGATTTGGCCTTGCTCCAGCCCAACTAAGCCCATGTGCGGCTTGATGGTTGAAGCCGGAGGGTATATCCCCTGAGTCACCCGGTTAATTAAAGGCCGATCGAAGGAGTTAAGCAGAGCATTGTAGTTGGCACTGCTGATCCCATGCACAAACAGGTTCGGGTCGTAGCTTGGGTTGCTGTAAAATGCCAGCACAGCTCCGGTGCGGGGGTCTAATGCCACTACAGCACCACGCAAACCTTCCAGGGCCTGCTGGGCGGTCAGCTGCAAACCAACATCCAGGCTCAGTATGATATCTTTGCCGGAAATGGCCGGGTCGGAGCGCAAGGTCCGAATGACACGGCCGCGATTATTGACTTCGACTTCCTGATAGCCAACGGTGCCATGCAGCTTTTGTTCGTAGTAGCGCTCCAGACCAATCTTACCAATATGGTGACTTGCAGCATAATTAGCCGCCCGTTCCTGTTCTCGAAGTCGTTGCAGGTCATTGCTGTTGATGCGACCAATATAGCCCAAGGCGTGCGTAAACAGATCGCCAAACGGATAGGTCCGGCTTAAGCGAGCTTCCAGGGTGACTCCGGGAAAACGGTGTTGGTTCACCGCTAAAATAGCGACCTCTTGTTCAGTGAGCCGCTCTTTCACGGCAATGCTGTTAAAGCGGCGTTGTTGGCGGACTTCACGTAAAAATGATTGTTGCTGCTCTGGGCTGATGTCAATCAGCTCAGCGAGCTCGGCCAGTGTCTGTTCAAGGTTTTCGATTTGCTCCGGGATAATCTCAACCGAGTGTACCGGGGTATTTTCGGCCAGCAAAATACCGTTGCGATCATAGATTAAGCCGCGGTTGGGGGCAATGGGCACGACTTTAATACGGTTGCCTTCCGAGCGGGTTTGATACTCGTGGTAGGAGCGAACCTGTAAATGGTATTGATTCAGTAAAATGATGCTAAACAACACCACAACCATACTAAACGCGACCACAGCTCTGCGCTTGAAGAGCTGAGCTTCGGCGGCATGATCCTGTATGGCTTCACGTTGTCGTCGCATGGCTACTCGCGATGATATGGATGATTAGTACAAATACTCCAGGCACGGTACAGGCTTTCTGCCAGGACAATTCGCACCAAGG
>JAIUMG010000310.1 GCA_022565655.1 Alkalimonas sp. | reverse complement strand
ACAACAAGATGTGGTAGAGCATACGACAACTTTATTAGAGCTGGTGAGTAAAGTAGCTAGCTATATTGATGAGAACTCACTGGCTCGCACAGCGAGCAGTAACTAGATTTAGTCGGCCAATGAACCCATGAAAATCTTAATAACCGGTAGCTCTGGCCAGGTTGGTACAGAGCTGATCCAGCAGTTGGGCAACAACAACCAACTACTGGCGCCAACACGCACTGAGTTGGATCTAAGCGATGCCAGCGCAGTGCAGGCTTACCTCACGCAGCACCAACCAAGCGTAATTTTCAATGCGGCAGCCTACACAGCCGTCGATGCGGCAGAGAGCCAGCCGGCTGATGCCATGGCTCTAAATGCTCAATTACCGGCGCTACTGGCAGATTACTGCACCCAGCATAACGCCTATCTGATCCATTACTCCACCGATTATGTCTATCCAGGTACTGGTGAAACGCCCTGGCATGAAGACAGCCCAACGGCACCGCAGAATCAGTATGGCCAAAGCAAACTGCAAGGCGATCAAGCCGTGCTGGCTAAAGCCCCCAAGGCGCTGATTTTTCGCACCAGCTGGGTGTATTCAGCCCACGGCCATAACTTTATGAAAACCATGCTGCGGTTAGCAAAAGAAAAGCAGCAACTGCGCATTGTTGCCGATCAAATTGGCGCACCAACTCCAGCCCGTTTGATCGCACGGGTTTCTCTGTTGGCACTTGAACGTTATCAGCAAGGCCAAGCTATCGCAGGAGGGATTTACCATCTTGTGCCACGAGGCCATTGCAGCTGGTACGACTTTGCCAAAGCCATAGTGCAACAAGCACAGCAGCAGGGCGAAGCTTTCACCCTGCAACCAGAAGCGATTCAGCCAATTAGCAGCAGCGAGTACCCAACGCCAGCCAAACGGCCACTCAACTCGCGGCTTTGTGTCGACAAGTTGGAACAAGCGCTTAGTATTTGCTTGCCAGAGTGGCAAGAGGCCTTCTTAAGTGATAGCCGTTATGACTAACCCGGTCTCTAGCCACCTGACAACGCTCCCTGTTATACTTAATGCAATCGCCACGTTATGGAGCAGTAAACATGCGTCTCTCTAGTCAACAGCAAACTGTGATTAAGCAGACCCTAGCGAAACATTTTGGTGAAAGCTCCGAAATCAGATTATTTGGTTCCAGACTCGATGACAATGCCAGAGGTGGCGACATCGATGTGTATATCGAGCCTGAGCTAACCGCCGTTGATGAGATTATCGACGCAAAACTAAACGCGCTGGTGGAGTTGCATCAACAATTAGGTGAGCAAAAGATTGATCTGGTCATTAATCGCAAATCAGGTCTGGTGTTACCCATTTATCAGGTTGCGAAGCAGCAAGGGGTTTTGCTATGAACCGTGACATCTTTCTGAGTATTGCGGACATCTGTCAAACGCATGCCGAGAGATTACGCTGGGCTATGAATGAGCTTGAACAGCGTAAACCCTTTACGCCAGAAACTCTCGGTAAACTGAGCCAGCTAGAATTGGCTATTTTTGATCAATTCATCGTTCGTTTTTCAAAGCTTCAAGATGCAATGGGGGCAAAGCTCCTGCCAGCCATTCTGGAGTTGACCCATGAAGAAGGTGAGCTTGCTTCTTTTATTGATAAACTGCACCGTTTGGAAAAAATTGGTGCCTTGTCGTCGTCAAATCAATGGTTGAAACTTCGAGAAATGCGGAATCAATTCGCCCACGATTACCCAGATGATCCTGAAATTCAAGCAAGCTTGTTAAGTAAGGCATTCGATATGGCGACGGTATTGCTTAATGAACTAGAGCACGTGCTAAGCTTCGCCGAGAAGTATCTGTAAGCAAACGCATTTTTCACAGGTACCACGTAGTATAATGCTGCATCAAACTCAGGGAATGAAGATAATGTCGGAATACAAAATTGCAATGCTGTCAAGGTCGGCAGCACTTGCTCTTTTAAGCCAAAAATCTTATTATCCTGCATCATCAAAACATACTTAACGCGCCACGCTGGGGATTGGATAGTGCGAAAAGGCATAGTACTGGCAGGAGGCTCAGGGACGCGTTTGCACCCCATCACCATGGGGGTATCGAAGCAGCTGCTACCTATCTACGACAAACCGATGATTTACTATCCAATCTCGGTGTTGATGCTAGCTGGCATTCACGACATTCTGATCATTACCACCCCAGATGATTTACCTGCATTTAAACGTCTGCTGGGCAGTGGCGTGCAATTTGGCGTGAACTTTGAGTATTGCATCCAGCCCAAGCCGGAAGGCCTGGCGCAAGCCTTTATCCTGGCAGAAGATTTCTTGCAGCAAGAGCCTGTATGCATGGTGCTGGGCGATAATATTTTCCATGGCCAAAGCTTCAGTGAGCAGTTAAAGCGAGCCAGCGCTCAGCAGCAAGGCGCGACGATTTTTGGCTATCAGGTCAAAGATCCCGAGCGATTTGGCGTGGTCGATTTTGATGATGCAGGGCGGGTGCTTTCCATCGAAGAAAAGCCCAAGCAACCAAAATCAAACTATGCCGTCACCGGTTTGTATTTTTATGATGGACAGGTCAGTAATTTGGCCCGGCAATTAACCCCTTCCAGCCGGGGCGAGCTGGAAATAACCTGCCTGAATAACCTGTATTTAGCGCAAGGGCAGTTGCAGGTAGAGCGCTTTGGCCGCGGCTTTGCCTGGCTGGATACCGGCACGCACGACAGCTTGCTGGATGCCGCCCATTACGTGCAAACCATTGAACACCGCCAGGGCCTGAAAGTGGCTTGCCTGGAAGAAATCGCCTGGCGCCAGGGCTGGATTGATGATAAACAAATGCTCAAACGGGCACGTACTTTCGCAAAAACCGGTTATGGCCAGTACTTGCGACGTGTGATTGAACTTGATTAAGTGAATATAGCCCATGGATGAATTAGTAAAAGGAAAAAAAATGAACGTAACTAAAGCAGTCATTCCAGTTGCTGGTCTTGGCACCCGCATGCTTCCAGCCACCAAAGCCATCCCCAAAGAGATGCTGCCTGTGGTGGACAAACCGCTGATCCAGTACGTGGTGAATGAATGCATTGCCGCCGGTATCAAAGAAATTGTGCTGGTGACCCACTCGTCAAAAAACTCCATTGAAAACCACTTTGATAAAAGCTTTGAGCTTGAATCCATGTTGGAAAAGCGGGTAAAACGCCAGTTACTGGATGAAGTGCAGGCCATCTGCCCGAAAGATGTCACCATCATGCATGTGCGTCAGGGCGAAGCCAAAGGTTTAGGCCATGCCGTTTTGTGCGCCTATCCGCTGATCGGCAACAACCCCTTTGCCGTGGTGCTGCCAGATGTGCTGATCGACCAGTACGAGTGCAACCCGAAAACCGACAACCTGGCCGATATGATTGCCTTGTTCGAGCAAGATAACATCAGCCAGGTGATGGTAGAGCCGGTGCCGATGGAACAAGTGAGCAGCTACGGCGTGGCCGATGTCAAAGGCCACCAGTTGCAAAGTGGTGAATCGGTGAAAATGACCGCCATTGTTGAAAAGCCAGCAGTAGAAGACGCGCCATCCAATTTATCGGTGGTAGGCCGCTATGTGTTCCCGGCCGATCTGTGGGAAGCGCTGCAATACACCCCAGTCGGGGCGGGCGATGAAGTGCAGCTTACCGATGCCATTGCCATTTTAATGAAG
>JAIUMG010000309.1 GCA_022565655.1 Alkalimonas sp. | reverse complement strand
AGCCTGTAAAGCCACAGTGCGTGATGCCGGCCTGGCTGTTGATGAGATCCTTGATGTGGTGATGGTGGGGGGCTCGACTCGGGTACCCAAAGTACGGCAGGCGGTGGCTGAGTTGTTTGGCAAAGAGCCGCTCACGTCGATCAATCCTGATCAGGTCGTAGCGCTTGGTGCGGCTATTCAGGCTAATGTGCTGGTGGGCAATAAAAGTGAACAAGATACTTTACTGCTGGATGTGATCCCGTTATCGCTCGGTTTGGAAACCATGGGTGGCCTGGTAGAAAAAATCATTCCACGTAATACGGTGATCCCAGTGGCGAAAGCGCAAGAGTTTACCACTTTTAAAGATGGTCAGACGGCGATGGCGATCCATGTGCTGCAAGGTGAGCGTGAGCTGGTGGCTGATAATCGCTCATTAGCCCGCTTTGAACTGCATGATATTCCTCCGATGCCAGCAGGTGGCGCCCATATTCGGGTCACCTTCCAGGTGGATGCCGATGGCTTGTTGCATGTAACCGCGCAGGAGAAAAGCAGTGGTGTCAGTGCCAGTATTGAAGTGAAACCTTCGTATGGGCTGACCGATGAACAGATCATGACGATGATCACCGGCTCGATGGCCAATGCCAAAGAAGATATGCATGCTCGCATGCTGCAAGAGCAGCGCGTCGAAGCCGAGCGAGTATTGGAGGCGGTTGATGCCGCACTGGCTGCCGATGGTCATTTGTTAAAGGGTGCAGAGCGGCTAGCCATTGACACGACATTGGCAGAGCTTCGTGACAGCAGAGCCAGCGAGGATGTCGATCAGATAAAATCAGCGATTGAAGCCGTCAATACCAGTACCGATCAGTTTGCGGCCCTGCGGATGGATCACTCAATACGAAGCGCCCTAAAGGGGCATAAGGTGAATGAGGTTTAATCATGCCAAAGATTATATTTTTGCCCCATGCTGAACTATGTCCTGAAGGGGCGCAGCTAGAGGCCGCACAAGGGGATACCATTCTGGATGTGGCGTTGAAAAACGGTATTTCCATCGAACATGCCTGTGAAAAGTCTTGTGCCTGCACCACCTGCCACGTGGTGGTACGTGAGGGCTTCTTTAGCCTGAATGAAAGCGATGAGTTGGAAGAAGACATGCTGGATAAAGCCTGGGGTTTGGAGCCTGAATCGCGCCTTGGCTGCCAGGCTAAAATTGCCAATGAAGATCTGGTGGTGGAAATTCCAAAGTACACCCTCAATATGGTCAGCGAAAACCATTAGGGCGTGTTTATCACTTCCGATACGCCTTCACACCCTTTAGCATCAACTAATTTACCGATATCAGAGCCAGATAAGGGCTAGAGAGTTGTTTTCTCTGGTTCTTACTGGCTTTTTTGCGTCTATGAACTAGGCTAAAAAAAGTTCCCCTGTTCTTGTATTATTTTTTCTGGAGAGAAGTAGATGAAAAAATCTATCATGGCGATAAGTGTTGCCACGGCATTATTTAGTGGCGCTGCTGTGGCAAATTTACATATTAATGGCTTTGCTTCCATCAAGGGAGGGATGAGTACCAGCAGCGATAAATCACTGTATGGCTACACCGACGAGTTAGACTTTAAAAACGAAAGTTTATTTGCTATCCAGGTGCGCTCTGACTTAGGTGATCGATTATCGGTGACGGCTCAGGTGATGGGGCGGGGAAGTGATGATTTTGATGCTCGGTTCGAGTGGGCGTTTCTCTCCTATGAAATCTCAGAGAATATGCGTATCAATGCAGGTCGATTACGCACTCCATTTTATCGGTATTCAGACTTTATGGATGTCGGGTTTGCATACGACTGGTTGCGTGTGCCTCAAGGCGTTTATGGGTTAGGCTTTAATAATATTGAAGGGGTTTCACTGTATCACACAGGGCAATTGGGTGATTTCGATTCTACGGCTCAGCTTATTTATGGCTCTTTCAGTGGAGATATCACGCTAGCTGGTAATAGCGCTTCAGCGAATATCAACAACATTGCCGGAGTAACTTGGGAGCTAGAGCGTGGTTTGCTCTCGGTCAGAGCCGCATATCTAAGCGGCCGCTCGACGATTAATGCTCCAGGGCTAAACCCTTTATTTGCAGGTTTGCATCAAGCTGGTTTCTCGAATGTAGTCGCAGATCTTGACTTTAATGACGATACCAGTGAGTTCTTTGGCCTAGGTGTCACTCTAGACCAAGGGCAGTGGGTATTGGTTTCTGAATACAATCGAATTAATGTTAAAGATACTTTTTTTGCTAAAAGAGAAAACTACTATATTTCAATGGCATATCGCTTTGATGCTATCACGCCTTATATTTCATTTGAGCGGGAGGATCACCGTAGTAAGAGTGAGATTTATCAGCCTTATCGTTCTATTTTGCCACCTCAGCTGTTACAGCCGCTTGTTGCGGTAGTTGAAAGCCAGGCTGTGGACAGTAAAACCTGGAGTGGTGGCTTGCGATATGACTTTCACCCTTCCGCAGCGTTTAAAGTGCAGTACAGCAATGAAAATAACACCCTGATGGACAGTCGCAATGACGTAGTTGCTGTTGGCGTTGATCTGGTTTTTTAAGGAGAGAGCAATGAACTTCAGATGCGTCACCGTTCTAATGGCAACGCTCAGCCTTAGTACACCTTTACTTGCCGATGCGTTGGTTGTTGTGGTCCACCCCGACAATAACACACAATTGACTACAGATGACTTATCCCGGTTGTTCCTAGGCAGGGTCAGGACATTTCCAAATGGTGAATCTGCAGTTCCTATTAATTTAGCTGAAGGCCTAGGTGCTAGAGAAACCTTTGATGAACGCGCGCTTAGTCGAAGCTCGGCGCAGTTAAAAGCCTATTGGTCAAAGTTGGTCTTTACCGGTAAAGGCTCGCCGCCACAGGAAGCCGATACCATTGATGAAATGGTAAAACTAGTTGCAACCAACCCAAGCATAATCGGTTATGTACCAGAATCGGCGGCTGATGAGCGGGTTCGTATTGCATTACGTCTTGAGTAAAGAAGAAGGGAGCATGATATGCAAAAAGTATTTATAGCGACTGCAGCGACCTGCTTAATACTAAGCTCTGCTGCTGATGCCAATGTTGATGTCTCGGGTTATGCTTCGGTCATTGGTGGGCGTGTCCTTAGTGGTTCTGGAGTCGAAATCTTCGATTTGCCACCAACTTTTCTGGCCAACTATCCTTTAGTGGGCGTCTATGAAAAGGAGTGGAACTTTAAACCGGATACCAAATTTGGCTTGCAGTTTCGGGCCAATTTGATGGACGGTTTATCGGCGACAGCGCAGGTGGTTGCTCGTGGTGCGGATGATTTTGATGCCAGCTTTGAGTGGGCTTACTTATCCTATGAGCTGAATGACCACTGGACACTGCAAGCCGGTAAAAAACGCTTGCCATTGTATTACTACTCCGACTTTTTTGATGTCGGTTATGCTTATCTATGGGTACGGCCACCGGCCGACAATTATACCTGGCAAATTTTTAATTACACTGGCGTCAATGCACAGTTCAACTACTTTGTCGGAGACTGGGATATCAGCGGCAATATATATACTGGCCGGGAAGATGATAGCGAAAATAAACTGTTATCACAGTTTTTTGGCTCGAACCCTATTCGGGAGATTTGGAAAGATATTATCGGTGGTGTGGTCAACTTCAATAGAGACTGGCTAGACATTCGCT
>JAIUMG010000308.1 GCA_022565655.1 Alkalimonas sp. | reverse complement strand
CTATATTCTGCTCGCTAATATCAGCGCCATTCATGCGAAACTCATCAAACAGCTGAAAAATAAAAGCATAATCACCAAAGCTCAGCGCTTCATGATCATCAATGCGTTGCTGTAGCTCCAGCAACTGTGCCCGAAGTGAACGCAAGCGCGAGTTTTCCCGGTAAACATAAGGGCCAAGGTAATTGAAGAACGCTTGTTTTCTTTCATGCACATCAGAAATTTCATTAAAGTCCGGTAGTGCCTTAAACTCAGGTGCTGGGACTGGGTAATCCAGCCGTTGCTGCACGGACGATTGATGCATATAGGGTTCAATATCTGCACGGGATGGGTGCTGCATAGGTTCAAGCCAAACTTGCTCAGTATCCGGCTGTTGTATAAACGGATAAACCAGAGCATAACCAACCAGCAACCAGACACAGGCTATCAACAGGTATGTAAAATTTCGCATCAACCACCTTTCTTCATGACTTTATATACGATTCAACTACTTTTAAAACCTAAGCCTTGTACCTTGGCATCGAATGGTTTAATTTTTAGCTTAGCAATTGATTCATGTAATACATTTTACTCTTAAATGGTCAATTGTACGAACTTTTAGCGCTTTCATGAAACAAACTTCAGCCTAAATTAAGCTAAAGCACTAATATATATAACAATATTTATTTGGCATATTCCCTGCTTTACTTTCCCTGCTGCGGTATAGCAGAATCAAGATGACAAATAAAAAGGAAACAGACATGAGAATGCACTATATTCTGGCAGCTTGTTTAAGCGTGCTATTAAGCTGGTCAACCCAGGCTGATGTCAAAACAATCGCTATGGAACTAGACGCATCGGAGCTGCAACAGTTAACCCTTCAGGTCGGTGTTGGACAAATAAAACTTAAAACGGCCGATACCGACATCATCGAACTGCGCGTGGATGTCACAGGAGAAAAGCGCTGGTGGTTTTTCACTCACAAAGTCGGTGATGTCGAGTTAAATCAACAACGCACCGGCCATCAGTTGTCGTTAAGTATAGATAAAGACAATACCAAACAAGATTGGCAACTCACCATCCCACAGTCCCTGGCCGTTCGTGCCGAGCTTGGCGTGGGTCAACTCTATGCCGAACACTTAACTGCAGATGTTTATATCGATATCGGAGTGGGTCAGATTTCAGCTAAGCTGGATGCCAACCAGTATCAGCGCATTCAGCTCACTGCCGGGGTCGGCAATGTGCAGTTAAAAAATGCACCAAGCGAAGCAAAATCAGAGCGTCATTTGGTGGGCGGTACGCTTAAATTGAAAGGCTCTGGCCAGTCGGAACTTAAAGCCAGTGTAGGTGTGGGAGATATTAGTCTGACTCATCAATAAAAATAGCGAGTTTTGCTCGCTTCTCCTTTTATTTATTCCTGCAGATCAGGTAGTATTTGGCTATCCAGACGTATATACCTAATTAATGAAAAAAGTGAGCCTATGAAGCCTGTGTTGCGTTCCTCAAAACTCGAAGGGGTCTGTTACGATATCCGCGGTCCTGTTGCCCAAGAAGCACGACGTATGGAAGATGAAGGACATCGTATATTAAAGCTCAACATTGGCAACCCAGCTCCTTTCGGTTTTGAAGCGCCAGATGAGATACTAAAACACGTTATTCATAACCTTCCCACAGCGCAAGGCTACTCCGATTCACAAGGGATCTACCCTGCCAGAGTGGCTGTTGCTCAGTATTACCAGCAAAGAGGCATCCGTGGTGCAGACGCCGATGATGTGTTTATTGGTAACGGGGTTTCTGAACTGATACTGATGTCGCTGCAAGCACTGCTCAATAATGATGATGAAGTGCTGATCCCCTCCCCCGATTACCCGCTATGGACTGCGGCGGTGAACCTGGCTGGCGGTAAAGCAGTGCATTACCGTTGCGATGAACAACAAGACTGGGCCCCCGATCTGGCCGATATTGCCAGTAAAATCAGCAAGCGAACCAAAGCATTGGTGTTGATTAACCCAAATAACCCCACCGGGGCCGTTTACCCCGAAGAGGTGTTAGTTGCCTTGCTTGAGCTGGCTCGACAGCACAAGCTGGTGGTACTCAGCGATGAAATCTACGATAAAATTCTCTACGATGGCCATAACCACATCAGCACAGCATCGCTGTGCGATGACCTCTTGATGCTGACCTTCGGCGGGCTGTCGAAAAACTATCGCATTGCTGGTTTTCGGGTCGGTTGGTTGTTTATTTCTGGTGCCAAACGGCATGCCCAGCACTACATCGATGGTTTGCGGATCCTGGCATCCATGCGGTTATGCGCCAATGTGCCCTGTCAGCATGCGGTGCAAACAGCGCTGGGTGGTTATCAAAGTATTTTTGAGCTGACCAAGCCAGCCGGGCGTTTGTACGAGCAAATGGATACCGCTTGGCGCATGGTGAATGATATCCCCGGGCTAAGCTGCATGCGCCCCAAAGGCGCCATGTACTTGTTTCCTAAAATTGATCGCAGCGTCATAAAAGTAAAGGACGACGAATTGATGGTGCTGGATTTTCTGCGCCAGCATAAAGTTCTGTTGGTGCATGGCCGCGCCTTTAACTGGCCAGAGCCTGATCACTTTCGTATTGTGTTTTTGCCGCACAAAGAGCAGCTGGTACAAGCGATCGGACAATTGCAACAATTCCTCGCCAGCTATCAACAATAAGCTTGATTTAACTGCTTTTTTTCCGCAGTATAAAATAACTTTTAACGTTAGCTGACAGGTTGTGCATGGTGACTGAACTGAGTTTCCGCCAGGGTTTCGAGTGGTTTACCGGCCACTTATCCAGTGTGGTTTTTTATGCTTTCCCTGTTGCTGGCGTGGAAATCCCCATGGTCGTACTCTGGCTGGTCTCTGGGGCCATTATTAGCACCTTGTATCTTGGTTTTATTAATGTTCGTGGCTTTTCCCATGCATTAAAGGTCGTTGCTGGTCGATATAAAGATCCTAAACAACAAGGTGATATTACTCCCTTTCAAGCATTGACAACGGCTTTGTCTGGTACCGTGGGTACAGGAAATATTGCAGGGGTCGCAGTTGCCATTACTTTAGGCGGCCCTGGTGCAACCTTCTGGATGATTGTCGCGGGTATCCTCGGCATGTCACTGAAGTTTGTTGAATGCACACTGGCGGTTAAGTACCGGCATCAAGCACCGGATGGCTCTTTTTCTGGCGGCCCGATGTATTACATACCAGTGGCCCTGGCCAAGTTTAATTTGCCCCGTCTTGGCAAAGCTTTAGCGATATTTTTTGCCGTAGCTTGTGTCTTTGGCTCTACCGCTTTTGTGCACGTGAATCAAGGCTTCGCTCAGGTCCAAGGCGTAACCGGTTTTGAAAATGCCTGGCTGTTTGGCGCCCTCTATGCCCTATTGGTTGCGGTGGTGATCATTGGTGGTATTAAGAGTATTGCCACCGTCACCAGCAAGCTGGTACCACTGATGTGCGCTATTTACCTGAGTGCTGCACTTATTATTATTGGCGGCCATGCCAGTGCCGTCCCGGCCGCTTTTATGACGATTATCCATGGCGCCTTTGCCCCGGAAGCTGCTTATGGTGGCTTTATAGGTGCGCTGATCCAGGGCTTTCGCCGTGCAGCCTACTCCAACGAAGCCGGGATTGGCTCGTCGCCCATTGCCCATGCTGCAGCACAAACCCGCCACCCGGTATCGCAAGGTTTTGTCGC
>JAIUMG010000307.1 GCA_022565655.1 Alkalimonas sp. | reverse complement strand
ACTCAAATAAATTTCTTTATTCGTGACAGGCAAGTTTTTCTGCATCTAGCTTAACTCTTTAATCTTCTAGCACATAGTCATATGAACAGTTCTCTTGTTTAAAAAGAGCCGTCTGTGTAGTTCAATTTTTGAACACGCGGCGAGAATATTTGAACCATACAAAAACTCAAAGTGATTAAAATCGATTAAACTAATCGATTATTTCGACAGTGCCCTCTGGCCCCGCCCAATACAGCCAATCCAGCCATAAAAAAACCGGCGCAGAGGCCGGTTTTTTTTCAGGTTCAGAACGAGTCTGAGTGCATCACATCATGCCACCCATACCGCCCATGCCACCCATGCCACCCATATCTGGAGCAGCTGGTTCATCCTTTGGTACTTCAGTCACCATCGCTTCGGTAGTGATCATCAGTGAAGCAACAGAGGCGGCGAACTGCAATGCAGAGCGCGTGACCTTGGTTGGGTCCAGGATGCCCATTTCCAGCATATCGCCGTAGGTTTCATTGGCTGCGTTGTAACCAAAGTTGCCTGAGCCATCTTTGATTTTGTTGACCACGACTGATGATTCCTCACCGGCGTTATCCACGATCTGACGCAGTGGTGATTCCATCGCACGCAGTGCAATCTTGATACCATGGTTTTGGTCTTCGTTTTCTGCCGTTAAGTCAGCCAACGTGGCTGCAACACGAACCAGAGCGACACCACCACCAGGCACCACACCTTCTTCGACCGCAGCACGGGTAGCGTGCAACGCATCTTCAACGCGGGCTTTCTTCTCTTTCATTTCAATTTCAGTGGAGGCACCCACTTTGATCACCGCAACACCGCCAGCCAGCTTAGCCAGACGCTCTTGCAGCTTTTCTTTATCGTAATCTGATGTCGCTTCTTCGATTTGCTGACGAATTTGCTTCACACGGCCTTCAATCGCTGCTTCATCACCAGCACCATCGATGATGGTGGTGTTGTCTTTGGTGATGACCACACGTTTGGCAGTACCCAGATCTTCCAGCGTGGTTTTCTCCAGCTCCATGCCAATTTCTTCAGAAATCACGGTGCCATTGGTCAGCGCAGCGATATCTTGCAACATGGCTTTACGGCGGTCGCCAAAGCCTGGTGCTTTCACGGCAGCAACTTTGACAATACCGCGCATGTTGTTGACAACCAAAGTCGCCAGAGCTTCGCCTTCCACATCTTCGGCGATGATTAATAACGGCTTACCAGCTTTCGAGACACCTTCCAGCACCGGCAGCAGTTCACGGATATTGGAGATTTTCTTATCCACATTCAGGATGAACGGGCTGTCCAGTTCAATCTGACCCGCTTCCTGGTTGTTGATGAAGTACGGAGACAGGTAACCGCGATCAAACTGCATCCCTTCCACCACGTCCAGCTCGTTGGCCAGCGCCTGACCTTCTTCAACCGTGATCACGCCTTCTTTGCCTACTTTATCCATGGCATCAGCAATGATTTGACCGATTTCTGCATCGGAGTTGGCTGAAATGGTACCCACCTGAGCCACCGCCTTGCTATCGGTGCATGGCTGAGACAGTTCTTTCAGTCCTGCAACTGCAGCCGTTACGGCTTTGTCGATGCCGCGTTTCAGATCCATCGGGTTCATACCGGCAGCAACCGCTTTCACACCTTCACTGATGATATTCTGCGCCAGTACAGTGGCCGTTGTGGTGCCGTCGCCCGCTTCATCGTTGGCTTTGGAGGCAACCTCTTTCACCATTTGCGCGCCCATGTTTTCAAACTTGTCTTCCAGCTCGATTTCTTTCGCAACCGAAACACCGTCTTTGGTGATCAGTGGAGCGCCAAACGACTTATCCAGGATCACATTACGGCCTTTCGGGCCCAGGGTCACACGAACAGCATTTGCTAAAATATTAACGCCTTTCAGCATCTTATTACGGGCGTCGTCGCCAAAACGTACTTCTTTTGCAGCCATGATTAAATTCCTTCCATCAAATTAAAACTGTGGGATACGGTGTATGTGGTCACTTATTCAGTGATCACGCCCAGAATGGTGTCTTCTTTCACGATGACGTACTCTTCACCTTCAATTTTTTCTGTACGCTCAACGTAAGCACCGAAAATGACTTTATCGCCAACCTGAACATCCAATGGACGAACTTCACCATTGTCCAGAATGCGGCCTTTGCCAACAGCAACCACTTCACCACGGGTCGACTTTTCTGCAGCAGAACCGGTCAGAACAATGCCGCCTGCGGACTTGGTTTCAGCTTCTAAACGTTTGATGATGACACGATCATGTAAAGGACGAATATTCATGCTCTATCTCCTAAAGCGAGTTTGCGTTTTAACATGGATTGTTAAATTGGGTTAGGCGGTATATGGGGCGATGTCGAACTGAATCCAAGGGGGCGACTAAAAAAATTTTATCGCATCGTTTTGCTACTGGCAGCACGGAACTGGTATTGTGTCGAATTAAACAAGACTGAACGGATACAAGCACCGTATAGTCCGTGCTAATACATTAGAATGATTGAATAAGAGAACTGCCGATGTTACGAGTCCTGCTCACCACATGCTTACTGTTTTGTCTGACCGCCCTGCCACTGCAGGCCAACAACAGCGTGCTGTCTGCTATTACCGGTGAATCCAATCAGTTTTTACCCGTTGATCAGGCCTTTGAGTTTGATTTTCGGCAGCAAGATGGTGAGTTGCTACTCAGCTGGACCATTGCAGATGGCTATTATCTTTATAAAGAGCAGTTTAAGTTTGCTGGCGTTGCGGTTAACTTTTCGCACCCCAGCTACCCGGCAGCTATGACCATTGAAGATGAGTTTTTTGGGGTTACCGACGTGTATTACCATCAGGTGGTGCTGCGGTTGCCACTGACAGACATCAGTGATGATGCCGAGATCCGGGTTCGTTATCAGGGCTGTGCTGAAGCAGGGTTTTGCTATCCGCCTACCACAAAAACAGTACCACTCAGCTCGAATTTGGCGACACCAGACAGTCAGGATAGCAACGCGTCAGCCTTGGCACCGTCTGGAACAACAACCGGCCCGGTCTCCAGCCAGAACACCCTGGCAGACCGACTGGCTGGTTCTGGTTTCTTGTTAACCTTAGGGGTGTTTTTTCTGCTGGGGCTTGGCTTGGCGTTTACCCCTTGTGTCTTCCCAATGTACCCGATTTTATCCAGCATCATCGTCGGCCAGGGCAAGTCACTTTCCAATAAAAAAGCCTTCACCCTCTCCTTTGCCTATGTGCAAGGCATGGCACTGACCTACGCCTTGCTCGGTCTGGTAATCGCTAGTTTAGGGGTGCGCTTTCAGGCCATGTTGCAACATCCGGTGATTCTGTTGGTGGTCAGCGCCTTGTTTGTGCTCTTGGCTCTGGCCATGTTTGGTGCGCTGAATTTCAGCCTGCCCTCGGCCTGGCAAGCCAAAGTAGCCGCCATCAGCAATAAGCAAAAGCAAGGCTCGAGTAAGGGCGCTTTTGTGATGGGTGCCTTATCTGGTTTAATTGCTTCGCCCTGCACCACCGCTCCGCTAACAGCGGCACTGATTTATGTCGCACAAAGCGGTGACCTGATGCGCGGGGCCATCACCCTCTATGTGCTGAGTTTAGGCATGGGCTTGCCATTACTGTTGCTGGGCAGCTCAGGTGGTAAGTTACTGCCAAAGGCTGGCCAATGGATGTACGCCATCAAAAATGGTTTTGGTTTCTTGCTGCTGGCGGTGCCAATCTGGTTGCTGGATCGCTTTGTACCCGGCTGGGTCACGGTGC
>JAIUMG010000306.1 GCA_022565655.1 Alkalimonas sp. | reverse complement strand
ATGTCGATTTACGTGATGCCATTGATGAAGGCGACATCGTCGGCCCTCGCATGCGGGTGGCCGGTCACAGCATTTGCATTACCGGCGGCCACTGCGACAATAATCTACTGCCGCATACCTATCAGGCATCCAGCTTTGGCGTTGCCAACAGCCCGGATGAAGTTCGCACTCGCGTGCGGGAAAACATGAAATATGGCGCCAACCTGATTAAGTTCACCGCAACCGGGGGCGTGCTATCTCGTAACACCGATGTCAATGCCAGTCAGTTTAGCCTGGCCGAAATGCAAGCTCTGGTGGCAGAAGCGCATGATCGCGGTGCCAGAGTGGCAGCCCATGCCCATGGCTTACATGGCATGAAACGAGCCATTGAAGCGGGTGTCGACTCCATTGAGCATGCCAGTTTCTTAAACGATGACGTGCTGGCGATGGCGGCAGAAAAAGGCACTTATCTGGTGATGGATATTTATGTCAGCGATTACATCTTAGGTGAAGGCGAAGCCGCTGGGATCTTGCCAGAGTCGCTGGAAAAAGAGCGTCATGTTGGCCAGTTGCAACGAGAAAACTTCCGCCGGGCGGTCGCTGCTGGCGTGAATATGGCTTTTGGTACCGATGCCGGTGTGTATACACACGGCCAGAATGCGCGTCAGTTGGCGTATATGGTGGAATGGGGCATGACACCATTGCAAGCGATCCAAAGTGCGACCCTGCATGCCGCGGATTTACTGCATTGGCATCATGAGGATGGCCGGCAAAATGTCGGTGTACTGCAAGCAGGAGCCTACGCCGATCTGATCGCCGTGCAGGGCAACCCACTGCAAGACATCCGGCTACTGGAAGCCATTCCTGTGGTGGTAAAAGGCGGCGAGCGAGTTAAGTAAAAATACAACAGACAGCAAAAAGGCCTGTTGCAGCAGGCCTTCTGTTGAAATGGGAGTGACTGTACTGGTATTAGCGACGACGCAAACGCAGCCCTATTAACCCAAGGCCTAACAATGCCAAAGTAGCCGGAGCTGGAACCGGAGTGCTGGTTTCCGCCGGGGTACCATAAACACTCAGGGTGGCACTGTTTAAATCAAAAGAGTTTTCACCACCATTACGTGAGAACCATAAGTAAAAACTTCCAGAATCCACGATGCCAGCAAAGACATCAAGCGAATTATCGAAGGTAAACGTCATGGTTTGATTTCCAGAATCTAAGCGACGATTTGCAGCCGTTATACCAGAAAGACTTCCACTGATTTGATCCACGGCTGGACGGACATGCCAACGATTAGTATTGAAACACCCCAAAAACCCCCAACAAGTGATGTTAGGTGTCAACTCATAGTCTAAAGTCAACTCAAACGAGGTAATGTCTTCAAAAGCAAAACTGCTGAAGTCAAAACCATCATGAAATGAGCTACCAGTGCTGCAACCAGTGGTACTGACCTGAAAATGATCAGCATGCAAGCTGCCACAGGAGCCGGAATAGTTTGTATGTAACGGTGAGTGTTTACCAATACCATAATCATGAGTAATGGAGCCAATCAAGGTAGCATGCGCTGAAAACGCCAGGCCGGCCAACAAAGTGATTGTGCTAACAACTAAAGATAGTTTCATGTTTTTACCTGAGTTAAGTAGGAAATATGCCATACAACTGTTCTGGACACCCTGAACAGCGAGCTATCATTGGCGATACATCATACCAAGCAAAGATCGAGCCAAAAAAAATCATTGCCATTGTATATCTATGATACTAATTAGCTTATTTTTCATTCAATAGTTCATCCCTACCCTTTAACCGTGAGTAACTGCCCGTATTGTAAACAAAATAGACACAGCCGACTTATGAACCAATGAAATCGTTGTATGGAGTTAAAATTTACAGCCTTCCATACTAAACTGTTAGAATATCAACTACTTCATAGCGCTTGGTATTCATTTGAAAAGCTTCACAGACAAATAGGAGGCACGGTGTCTAAAACACAGCTAAAACTGGATCGTTTATATGGCCTGATAGCCAACGAGGAAGATGCCCGCGCCTGTAAGGATATTTCGGATCAGGCCTGTACCGAGGTGCCGCGCAATTTTTTTCTGATCCTATGCAGCCAGACACTGACCAGTTTAGGTGACTTGCTCACCAGCCCAAAAACCGTCCTGACCTGGTTGATGACAGCGGTCGGTGCTCCTGCCGCCTTGATCGCCTGGCTGGTGCCGATACGGGAATCCGGCTCCATGCTGCCGCAACTGATGATTGGTGCCTGGGTGCGCCAACATGCTCTGCGTAAACCCTTTCTAGTGCTCGGAGCCATCATTCAGGCGCTGAGCTTGTTCGGTATGGTGTTGGTGGTGCTCTGGCTGGAGGGGCTGACTGCAGGCTTGGCCATTTTGGGGTTGCTGGTGGTGTTTAGTCTCGGCCGCGGGCTGAATTCAGTGGCCATGAAGGATGTTCAGGGTAAAACCATCCCGAAGCAACGCCGTGGTCGCCTGACCGGCCTTGCCAGCACCATTTCTGGTCTACTAACCACCCTGGTATCGATCTGGTTATTCAGCCAGGCCGAAGATGCTGGCTTGCTGATTTACGTGCTGCTGTTGTTAGGTGCCGCCATGCTATGGTTCGGTGCTGCCACCTTATTTAGTCAAATCGATGAGCAACCCGGTGAAACCAGCGGTGGTGGTAATGCCATGCAGCAAGCGGTTGCTAATCTGGCGCTGCTTCGCGACGATGCCTTGTTTCGCCATTTCGTTATCACCCGGGCTTTAATGCTGAGTTCAGCTCTGGCCACTCCTTTTCTTATCGTGCTGGCCCAGCAACACAGCAGTTCAGGTGCTTTGTTAGGGGCTTTCTTACTGGCCAGCAGTCTGGCCAGCTTGCTTAGCTCCAGTATCTGGGGCTGGATGGCCGACTGGTCCAGTCGAAAAGTCTTGTTATTGGCTGCCGGCTTGGCGTCTGTGTTCTGTTTTCTCGCTGCGCTGGCCAGTCAGTTCGATGGTGTGATCGTCAGCAATTTCTGGTTCTACCCTGTGCTGTTTATGCTGCTGAGCATCGCCCATGCAGGCGTGCGGGTCGGCCGAAAAACCTACCTGCTGGATATGGCCGGGGGCAATAAACGCACCGATTATGTCTCGGTCAGTAATACGGTGATTGGCGCCCTGTTATTACTGACCGGATTGGTCAGTGCCCTGGTCGCCAGCTGGTCGTTGTTTGCCGTACTGGTGCTGTTTGCACTGATGAGCGCAATTGGCGTGATCTACGCCTGGCGCTTACAGGAGGTCACCCAATGAAATTAATCACTGCCTGCCAGGAAGTTATCCAAATCTTCACCAGTTAACTTGCCAATCTGGCTAAATAAATACAACACAGCGCCCATCATGATAATGGTGCAGGGAAGCGCGATCACCGGGAAGCTCAGCGCCGTCATGCGGCCAATCTCAGCATTGAAGGCTTCAGTGCCTGCTGGGCTCACCACAATCCATTTGGCCAGAACATAGTTTAAAATGGCCGACAACACAAAGGAGCTGGCTAGCAGGTAGGTGCTGAATTTCAGTTTAGCTTCAAAGGCTTCTGTCGCCTGCTTAGCCTCCAGCGCCTTAGCCAGCTTGTCGGTTTGCACCAGCTCTTCATTTAGCAGTAACTTGCGTACCAACGAAAATCGAGTGTTGTGGGTTAACAGCACAGCCACCGCTATCACCGCCGGTACTGCAGCCTCTTTAATCGCAATATAAGCCGGGTCGAGTTGCAGCAAACCAATGCCGCCAGTTAACAGTACGCTAATCACACCCAATACCGAAATAAAGTTAACTTTTTCGCTGCGCTGAAA
>JAIUMG010000305.1 GCA_022565655.1 Alkalimonas sp. | reverse complement strand
CCCCAGTAAAGATGAATCAACCACATGCTGCTCAAGCTGCTCCAATACCCATTCGTGTTGCTTGTAATCGCCCAGAGCCAACTGTAGCATCGCCAAATCGACCACCGCCTCTACCGGCAACGACACCAATTGCTCCGACTCTATGGATGCCACCGCTTGTCGAGCCAGTGCCGGCTCGCCTTGCAATACCGCCACTCTGGCCTGCAGCCATTGCAACTCAAGCTGCAACGGCTCCGTTTGAAACCGCTTAGGCAATTGTTGCAGGCACTCTTCTGTTTTCAGTAATTGCTGAGCCGGCTGTAGCGACTTGCTTTGCTGCAGCTGCGTTAACCATAGCCGGGCCGGGTTCAGGTAATGCTGGGGGGAATCCAGTGAACTGTAGCGGACTTGTTGGCTTATTTTAGCCCAACCGCGAATCGCCTCCTCCAGCTGACCACATAGCGTGTGAATATGAGTTTGTACCTGCATCACCGCAACCTGTCGCGGCAAGACCCGGCCCAGTTCATAACTAATATCCAGCGCCTGCACCGTATCGTTTTGATGCAGATACAAGCGGATCAGCCACTCCAGTGCCTCAGAGCGGGTCTCCTCCTGCTTACTCAGTTCAAGCAAGCTTTGCTCCGCTTCGCTGTGCTGCCCTGCCTGGACCGCTGCGATCGCCAGCCCTAGTGCTGACCAACTCAACTGACGCTTTTGCAGGATCTGCCGATACAGCTGAGCCGCGATGTCCGGCTGTTGACTGTGCAACAGCAGCTCTCCTTTCAAGCGCAGCGCATGCAAAGCATGCACGGGGCTTTCTTTCACTAACTGCTCACTCAACTCGACCGCCTGGTCATGCTGGTTCAAATCGATAGCCTGATAGACTTTGCGAAACGCCATACGTTGCTGCACTGCCCTGGCCAAGCGTTTTTCCAACGTCAGGTAGGTAAAAGGCTTGAGGATAAAGCAGTCAGGCTGTCGCTGTAGCATCCCAAACACCGGCACACGAATCGACTCAGCGCTAATCAATGCCACACAACAGTTCATCTTGAGCAGACTACGCTTTTTCAACTCGGCAAACAGCTGAAACCCATCCAAGCCATCACCCAGCTGAAAGTCAGCTACAATAAAATCAAACGCATTCAGCTCGGCTTTATTCAGCGCCGCAGCTGCATCCGATACCACGGTAATGTGTTCGAAACCTATCTGCTGTAACATGCCACGAATAGAAGCTCTGACCGGCTCACAATCGTCGACCAGTAAGATACGTTTACTTTGATAAAAACTGCTTTGGAAAATCATGGACATCCTGTTTAGCGTTTCCAGGCTAAGGTTAGTGATTCACGCCTTTGTACTGTTATGGCACTATAGTTAGTTCAGTCTGGCCGTGCAATCTGTTTACACAGCCATTCCCATGAAACCAGAGGAATAATGTTGTAATTTTCCTACATTTATTTATGATAACTGCTGAAAAATTATGAATTCGGCACTTTTGATGGTAATAAAACAATATGAGCTCACTACTTAATCAGTTAAAAGCAGTCACTACGGTCGTCGCCGACACAGGCGATCTGGATTCCATCGCTCAATTTCGTCCTGTGGATGCCACCACCAACCCATCATTGTTATTGAATGCCAGCCAGCAGGAGTTTAGCAAAGAGATGCTGACATCGGCAATCAACTATGCCAAACAACACGCTGCACCAGCCCAACAAGTGGCATTGGCATGCGATAAGTTTGCTGTTGAAGTTGGTACCGCTATCAGTAAGCTGGTGCCGGGTCGCGTGTCTACCGAAGTCGATGCACGCTTATCTTTTGATCGGGATGCGACCATTGCAAAAGCCCGACAATTGATAGCATTATACCGTGAGAATGACATTGGGGCTGACCGGGTGCTGATTAAAATTGCCTCGACCTGGGAGGGGATTCAAGCCGCCCGTGCGCTGGAGCAAGAAGGCATTCAGTGCAACCTGACTTTATTATTCCATAAAGCCCAAGCGATTGCCTGCGCTGAAGCGAATGCGTACTTGATCTCTCCTTTTGTCGGCCGCATTTTAGACTGGTACAAAGCGCATACTGGCGATGACTATACTGCAGACACAGATCCAGGTGTGTTATCGGTGCGTGAGATTTACCGCTATTACAAAGATCATGGCTACAAAACCATCGTCATGGGTGCCAGCTTTCGTAACATAGGTGAAGTATTGGCTCTGGCAGGCTGCGATCGTCTGACCATCAGTCCAGCCTTATTATCTGAACTGGAGCAGCAAGATGGTGAACTCACCGTTTACCTACGTGACCACGGAGCACAAAATACAGCACCGGACATGATGACCGAAGCAGAATTCCGCTGGGCCATGAATGAAGATGCCATGGCCACCGAAAAGTTAGCTGAAGGGATCCGCAAGTTTGCCGCAGACCAGGCTAAACTGGAGCAACTGATCCAATCTCAATTAACTGCTTGAATCAACCGATTTCACTTAAAAAGGAGTAGCACAATGAACCCCCAGTGGTCAGAGTTACAACAGCTGGCAGCACAACCCTTTTCACTTCGCCAGGCGTTTGCCGATGAGCCGGAGCGGGCCAGCCGTTATCAATTACAAGCTTGTGGCATCACACTGGATTACTCCAAAAACCTGATTAATGACCAACGCTGGGCGGCATTGCAAGCCTTAGCCGCCCATAGTGACATTGTATCGTTGCGCCAACGCATGTCCGCTGGCGACACCATCAACCATACCGAACAGCGCAGCGTTGGTCATATGCAGCTGCGCTTGCCAGATACAGCGGTTCAGCAGTTGCATGATCAAGCCTTAGCTACAGAGATCCTTGCTTGCAGGGAAAAGATGACAGCGCTGGTCAATCAATTGCATCAAGGACAATACCTGGGCTACACCGGCAAAACCATTACCGATCTGATTTGGGTGGGTATCGGGGGCTCCTTGCTAGGCCCACAAATGGCCTGTGAGGCCTTACGTCCTTTCAACATCAGCCCGGTTCGTATTCACTTTGCCGGCAATATTGATGGAGCTGTTGTCAGCGACATCTGTCAGGACTTAAACCCAGAAACTTGCTTAGTCGTGGTGGCATCAAAATCGTTTGGCACCGAAGAAACCCGCCAGAATGCGTTAAGTCTGCGGCAGTGGTTTATCGACTCAGGTGCAGATAAAGCGGCCATTGCACAACATTTCTGGGCGACCAGCTCGAATATAGCTGCTGCTGCCGAGTTTGGCATTCAGGCTGAGCATATTCTGCCTATGTGGGATTGGGTCGGTGGACGCTATTCAATTTGGTCCGCCATTGGCCTTCCATTGGCACTGCAACTGGGTATCAGCCAGTTCAATGAGTTCCTGGCCGGAGCTCACGCCATGGATCAGCACTTTCAACAGGCGGATTTAGCCTCTAATATGCCGGTCACGTTGGCATTGCTGGGGGTGTGGTACATTAATGGCATGGGCTGTCAAAGCCAGGCCTTGTTGCCTTACAATCATTACCTGCGCTTGTTACCATCCTATGTGCAACAACTGGACATGGAAAGCAATGGCAAACAGGTGGATCATCAGGGTAACCTGCTGCCCTACGCTACCGCTCCGGTGATTTGGGGGGATGCTGGCACCAATGGGCAACATGCCTACCACCAGCTGTTGCATCAAAGCCAACAAGTGATCCCGGCTGATTTTATTTTAGCCGCTAAGCCTCAACACCAGTATGCGGATCATCAGCACCGACTGGCAGCACATTGCTTTGCTCAAACGCAGGCTCTGATGCAGGGTAAAACCATGGCTGAAGCCACTGAAGAATGCCTGCAGCAAGGTCTGGAGCCTCAAGAAGCTGAACGACTGGCCCCGCATAAAGCATCACCAGGCAATAAGCC
>JAIUMG010000304.1 GCA_022565655.1 Alkalimonas sp. | reverse complement strand
ATATTCGTGCGCATCAGCAACGGCTGGCTGGATGTATTGTGCGTTCTTAACTTAGCAATCCATTTGGCGGGTTCAAAATACTGCACCTGTGAGTCATGAAACCCGGTAGTGATCAGCATTGCCGGATAAGCCTGTTTGCGTACCTGATCATAGGGCGAGTACGACAGCATGTAGTCGTAATAAACTTTTTCATTCGGATTACCCCACTCATCGTACTCGTTTGTAGTCAGCGGCAGGCTCTCATCCAGCATCGTCGTCACCACATCGACAAAAGGTACATGAGCAACCAGTCCACGGTACTTTTCAGGGGCCTGGTTGGCCACAGCGCCCATCAACAACCCACCAGCACTGCCACCCATGCCCACCACTTTATCAGCTGCTGCATACTTTTCAGCAACCAGATAATCGGTAACCGCAATATAATCATTAAAGGTATTGGTTTTATTTAGCAACTTGCCGTCTTCATACCAATGCCGTCCCATTTCCTGGCCACCACGAATATGGGCAATGGCATATACAACACCTCGATCGACCAGGGATAGGATTGGCGAGCGAAAGAAAGGATCCATCGAAATGCCATAGGAGCCATAGGCATACTGATACAACGGGGCGGTACCATCGCGTTTGAAGCCTTTACGATACAGCAAGCTTACGGGGATCTTCACACCATCAGCTGCTGGCACCCAGACCCGCTCTGTCACGTAATTGTTTTTGTCAAAGTCACCCAATACCTCATCCTGTTTGAGTAAGCGGCGCTCTCCTGTACTCAGATGCACTTCATAAATACTGTTTGGTGTGGTCAGCGATGTATAGCTGTAACGCAGCCATTCCGTGTCTTGCTCAGGGTTGACTGAAAAACCCATGACAAAGCTTGGCTCATCGGAAGCCAGATAGTGGCTTTGCTCAGGATCGTCCCAGCTGAGTAAACGGATACGGCGCAGACCATCGCTACGCTCGTTAATCGCTAAGTGATCTTTAAAGGCGATAAAGCTTTGAATAAACACCTGCTCATCGTGTGCCACCAATTCTTGCCAGTGATTGCGATCGCCTAGCTTATCGTGCTCAACCACCATTAAACGATAGTTTGGGGCCTCCCAATCGGTATTGATCACCCAGCGGCCATCAATATGATCTGCAGAGTATTTAAAGTCACGCTTTCGCGGGGCGATCAGCTGCAGCTCACCTTTTGGAGTCGCCGCATCCAACACCCAGTACTCGTTCGAGACCGTACTACTGACCCCAATCACCACATAGCGTTGGTCACGGGTATTGCCCACACCCATAAAAAAGCTGTTGTCTTGCTCTTCATACACCAAAGCCCGCTGCCCAGTATCTTCGCCGAGCTGATGACGATAGACTTTGGTGCTAAGCAAGGTCACGGGGTCGTTTTCCACCACAAACAAATGCTGGCTATCTTCACTCCAGGCAATTGAGGAAGACAAACCACTTAAGCTATCCGGTAACAGTTGTCCTGTGGTTAAATCTTTTACCCTAAGCGTATACTGCCGGCGTCCTGTGGTATCTTCCATATAGGCCAGTTTCTGCTGATCAGGGCTGACCCGCCAGTTTGCTACCTGAAAGTAATCTTTGCCATCGGCTAGCTCGTTCACATCCAGTATGACTTCTTCATCCCCACCGGCCAACGGGGTTCGTACATAGATTGGGTATTCTTTGCCCGTTTCATAACGCGTGCTGTAGCTGTAATCGCCCATCACATAGGGCACGGAGCTATCATCCTGCTGAATGCGCCCGATAATCTCTTCGGTTAGCTCGTCGACCAGGTCACTGTAGGATGATTTGTACGACTGATAGTATGCATTTTCTTGTTCCAGGTAAGCAATCACTTCAGCACTGCTTCGGCTATCGTCACGCAACCAGTAATAAGGGTCGATTCGATCGCCATGGGGGGAGCTCACGGTATGCGGACGCTGCTCAGCTACCGGTGGTTGCACAGGAGCCTGCGCTGCGAGAGTTGCACTACTCAGTGACAGGCTGCTACAAACAAAAAGAGTCATCAATGGTTTCATTGTTAGTATCCAGGTAGGTTTGTCTAAAAATTACCACGGTAACAAGCCTTCTGCCATCCCTGACACTGAAAGAGGTGTAACCAAGTGTAACAATGGTATGTCTTGGTCTAGGGCCTGTTTATCTTTGCTGATTAGACTTTGTTTGAACTGGCGGCACTTTGATCGCGAAACGAGGAGTGAAATTTTCATTCACAAATGCCTTTTTTTACGCTTTACTTAGAGCAGTATCGATTTAAGTATGACTATAACAAGGAAAAAACCAATGGCATTAATGACAGTGGATGAAGTAGCAGAGTTTCTAGGTGTACAAGGGATACGGGTTGAACGCCTCGCCCGGGAAAACCTGTTGGTCAGTGCAGACCAGGATGAACAAGGCAAGCCTTTATTCAAAAAAGAAGATGTCGAACGCTATAAAACACTGGCCGAACGACTCGGTGGTTTATAACGCTTTGCAACGTTCCAAGGCCTGCTGCAGCAATTGGTATTGCTGCCTGGCGGCCTGTGCTCCATCCTCCAACGCCAAATACCATAACCAACAAAATGCCAGATAAATCACCCGGGCTGCGGCCAGCTTAGCTGGCCAATTCAGGCTTTGACTGCTGGGTCGCAGCTGATGATAAGCCCGCAGTAATTGCTGGCTTTGACTCTCGGTAAGCTGAAAGCTTTCAATGAGAGACGCTAAATCCAGGCTACTGTCTGCCAGTTGAGCGTATTCAAAATCCAGCAACCAGATGCGTTGCTGCTGCCACAATAAATTCCCCGGATGCAAATCAAGATGTGTCAGCACAATATCGGCTGGCATCGCCATAAATTCTGCTATCACCTGCTGTACTGCACGGTAAACTTGTTGTGCCTGCGCGCTCCAACCATGGTGGTGATGCTGCTTTAGCTCACTGAGGTAACTGGCAGGATCCAGCACTGGCGTTTGCACGCCTAAGCGATGTAATGCAACTAACTGCTTAGCCATGTCGGGCAAGCGCTGATCGGTTAACTGCAGCTCGGTACCATCGGCCAAAAACTCGGAAATAAGCACCTGCTGGTGGTTATTCAGGCAGAGCGGTGCAGGCGACAACCCCGCCACCGCCGCCGCATGCTGACAACGAAGCTCTTGCTGCCGGCAGACTCCGGTCACATCAGGCGAGTAATGCCGGACCACATATTCACCACGGCTGGTCTTGACCCAGTAGCTGAGGTTGGTGGTGCCATGCGACAGCGGCGCCATCGCCTCTGGCGGATGGCTGCTAAAAAATTCAAGATGCAAACAAAGCTGCCGGATGCGATATTCTGCCTGCTCCACACTCAGGCTGGCTGCAGCGCGGGCTCTTTGATAGGTTGTTGTTGCCGGTAATGGCTGCGCCATGCCAAGTATCCTATAACTGCGAGTAACGAGTACAATACAAAAAGTGCAGTGGTAAAATAAAGCCCCTTCTGCAAGTAAACATAGACGCAAACCAGATCAATCACCAGCCAGTACAACCAATTGGACAACAGCTTTCGTACCACCAGATACGTGGTCATCACACTAAAGCTGGTCGTCATCGCATCGACCCAGGGGTAATCGGCATGAGTATAGTTGGCCATCAGATAGCCAAGCACCAGCCCGGCGACCGTGGCAAGAGCTATCAAAGCAAAGTGGGCTTGCCAACCCCACTCCAGTACCGGTTTAACCCCGGACTTTGCTTGCTGCTTGGTTTGCTGCAGCAAGCGCCAGTGCCACCAGCCATACAGCGCCATAGCAGCATAATATACCTGCAATAACGCATCCGATAGCAAAGCATGCTGCCACATCACATAGGTATAAATCACAGTGCTGAACAAGGCCGCAGGCCAGCACCACAAACTATGGCGCATGGCGAGCAGCAGGTAAGCCAGTGCCAG
>JAIUMG010000303.1 GCA_022565655.1 Alkalimonas sp. | reverse complement strand
CATTAAACCTGTTGGATAAGCGTGATGAGGCTATTCGAAAACTTTCCGAGATGGTAGAGATCCGTACTCTTGATGCAAAAAATGGGGAGAAGCTGGTGTTTATGGCGACTGGGCAGTCGCTGGTGGTCGAAAATGGGGATTTCTCTTTGCTGTCAACTCGTGGCAACCCAGACCCATCGCGTAAAGAGTTGCAATTGCAGTTATCCAGCAAAGATAGTGTGGTACGCGATATTAATGTCAAAAAGCTGGGTGGTAAATTGGGCGCTTTGATTGGCTTCCGGGAAGAAATACTGGATCCCACGCAAAATAAACTGGGACAAGTGGCATTATCGCTAGCCGATGCATTGAATGAGCAGAATAAGTTGGGCATGGACCTGAATGGGGAAATAGGTGGTCCACTGTTCACTTTTCCTAGTTTTTCAGGCTTTCCCTACACCGGTAATAGTGCCGGCTCTCAGTTAACGGGTACGGTCGAGGCAGGGCAGGGAGCAAAGATCCCACCCAATGACTTGCGTGTCACGATTACCGATGCAAATGAGGTAACAGTGGAAGCTATTGACTTAAAAGGCAATGTGATTCCAGGCTCTGAAATTGTTATACCAGTAGCCGACTTTACTCAACCGATTACGGCTGCTGACGCAGGTGGTGACTTGTATGGTTTTACTTTTAACGTGACAGGTAATGTCGGTGATCAGTTTGAATTTAAGCCCTTAGCAACAGCTGCTCGTCAGGTTGGTTTAGCAACCACTCGGCCTGAGGATATTGCTCTGGCATCGCCGATTCGTATTGATCAGCGTTTAGAAAACCTGGGTAATGGCAAAGTGGCTAATTTGGATGTATTTGATACCACTCCGGCGACAGCCCCAGACTACGGATTTACAGCGCCTGGGGGCTTAGTCAATGGGCCCTGGACGGTTACTTATCTAGGCGGCGATAGCTTCCAAATAGAAGATAATGGCGGTACCGTGATTGGTACGGCCAACTTTGGCTCAGCCAATTACCAGAACCTGTTTGAGGAAGCTGGGGTAGACGTTGGTTTCGACTTCTCCATCACCGGCATTCCCAGTATTGGTGATGAATTTACCATTGAGTTTAACAGCGGTGGTTTTAATGATAACCGAAATGGCCTCAAGTTAGCAGCACTACAGACCGATACATCAACAACACGGTTAAATGCGCTCTCGACGCCTGGTGGCGTGAATAGCGCAAGCTTTAACCAGACCTATGCGTCAATGGTAAGCTTAATTGGTGAACGCACCAATCAAGCTCGTAATAGTGAAGCGGCGAATCAAGCGCTATTGCAGCAAAGTCAGCAGTGGTTTGAATCGTTATCTGGTGTGAGCCTGGATGAAGAAGCTGCTAACTTGGTCCGGTTTCAGCAAACTTACCAAGCGGCCACGCGAATTATTTCAACATCACAAACCATCTTTGATACGTTGCTTTCAGCGGTGAGGTAAGAGCATGAGAATGTCATTTAATATGAAATTTAATCTTGGCTTAAATGGTGTGATCAACACCAATGCCAAGATGAGCCGTGCTCAAGAGCAATTGACCAAGCAAACGCGAATTCTAACACCAGCGGATGACCCAGCGGCATCAGCTAAGGTTCTAGGGCTGGATCAGAACTTGGCCCAGGTGGAGCAGTATCAGAAAAACTCTGTGCTACTTAAAAATAATTTAGCATTGGAAGAAACTGTTTTATCCAACATGAGAACCTCAATGGACCGAGCGCGCGTGCTGGCTATTGCATCTGGTAATGGTGCTTATGCAGAAGAGGACTTGCGAGCTGTTGCTGCGGAGCTGCGCAATATTCAAGTTGAGCTGCTGGACTTAATGAATACCAAAAATGCTGAGGGTGGATATATTTTTGCTGGCTATCAGGATAAAAATACGCCTTATGTTTTCAACCCAGTAAGCGGAAATTTTGAATTTGAAGGTGATGATGGTCAAAAATCATTGCAAATTTCGCCAACTATTGCGCTACCAGGCAACGACAGCGGTAAATTTGTATTTGATGATGTGAGTGGGCGCTTTAAAACGACAGGCACGACGATCAGTGCCGGTGCAGCAACATCTGCCTCGATTACCGTGAGTAATCAGAGTCAATTTGACACCTTTTATCGCTCTAACTACGACAACCTGAATCCAGCAAACAACGAGTTTAATGTGGTACTAACCGCACCGGATGCTTATGAAATCCAACGGAATGGAGCTTCTTTAGTACCACCAGTAACAGGCACTTACAACGATGGCCAACCCATTAGCTTTCGTGGGCTTAGTCTTACCATCAATGGGCCAGCTGCTCCTGGTCAAGTTGATTTCTCGCTTGCGCCACCAGAGAAAAAGAACATTTTAAATACCTTGGGTGACTTTATCACTGCTTTAGAAGACCCAGACCTTTCGCCTTTTCGCTTAAACGAATCTATCCTGGACTCCATTGAGCAAATTACCAATGCAGCTGACAAAGTAGATAACTTCATGGCTAATATTGGTGGCAGGGTTAATGTATTAGACAGTGTGTTTGAAACCAACGAAGATTTGACAATCAACAACAAATCTTATCGAGCTGACTTGTCTGAGGTTGATTACGCGGAAGCAATTACGGAAATTACCAAGCAGGAAATCGCGCTACAGGCTATTTCCGCTACCTTTACGAAAGTCTCTGGTGTCTCCTTGTTTGATTTCATTCGTTAACCTGGAAGGCCGCTGCAAGTTCACTCGGCCACTTTAATTGTTCAATTTCCTCAGATTGTGGCATGCTTTTCCCGCTAAAGTTGCTATGACACGATTTATCACTAAAAGTACGACTAATACAGCATTTAGCCTGAAATTATAAAAATATCACTTTTTTACTAAACTTTCCTGCCTGCTTTCCGATAAATAAGTATCTGACAAAAACGCTGTGATTGTCCACAGCCCAGAGATACCGCTTAACAGGCAGGAGACTTATTATGTCACTTTACGTCAATACCAATACCTCATCATTAAACGCTCAGCGCCAATTGTTTAACTCGGGTAATGCACTTGATATCGCTTTTAAGCGTCTATCTTCTGGCTTTCGCATCAATAGCGCTGCAGATGATGCGGCAGGTTTGCAAATTTCAAACCGCCTAACCAGCCAGGTTAATGGTTTGGATCAGGCTGCTCGTAATGCTAATGATGGTATCTCACTGGCTCAAGTCGCTGAAGGGGCTATGGATGAAATTACCAACTCGTTGCAGCGGATCCGGGTATTGGCGATTCAATCGCAAAATGGTATTAATAATTCGGCCGACCGGGCAGCACTGCAAAAGGAGGTGACCCAGCTGAAATTGGAAATCAGCCGGATTGCTGAAACCACTCAGTTTGGTAAGCAAAACTTGTTGCAAGGCACGTATTCGGCCGTATTTTTAGTTGGTGCGAATGCTGGGCAGAACATTAATATCAACTTGTCTCGAGCAGGAGGGGGGTATGGCACTTCAGGCTTAGGTTTAGCCGGGTTAAGTGTTTCGACTGTTGGGGGAGCCTCTGCTGCTTTGGCTTCACTGGATAGCGCCATTGCTGTTATTGATGGCAAAAGAGCTGATTTAGGTGCGCTGCAAAATCGCTTCCAAGCTACTATCCGGAACTTGACCAATATTTCCGAAAATGTTGCCGGTGCTCGTAGTCGAATTCGGGATACAGATTTTGCTAAAGAAACAGCAGAACTGACCCGAACTCAGATATTGCAGCAAACCAGCACCACGGTGTTGGCTCAGGCGAATCAGCGCCCTCAGGCAGCACTAAGTTTACTGCAGTAAATTACTCTGCATTTTTAAAGGCCACCTTATGGTGGCTTTTTGTGTTATATGAGTTGAATTCTGTATTTTTGTATTTTATCTAAAGTTTCTTCTTTATATTCCGATATATAGAGTAAGCCAATTTCATTTATTTTATGAACTTGATGCTTGTTTTTTAATCGGAGCAGGAGAAA
>JAIUMG010000302.1 GCA_022565655.1 Alkalimonas sp. | reverse complement strand
CAACACATCGGCATAGCGATCTATGGTGATGTGTTGGTGTGTCAGTTATTATCCGCCGGTGCAGAGTCCAATCGAAAACATATTGTGGCGGCCTTGGTTGCCTTGTACCCAGAGTGCAGTATTTATGAGCGCTCGGATGTCGATGTACGCAAGAAGGAAGGCTTAGCCCCACGGACAGGCTGGCTGCATCAGGCGCTCGATAGCACTGAAGTGGCTATGCGTGAACATGGCATGACGGTGTTGGTCGATGTGGCTGAAGGCCATAAAACCGGCTTTTATCTGGACCAACGCGATAACCGCAGCAAAGTGCGCGCATTGGCCAATGGAAAAACCGTACTGAATTGCTTCAGCTATACCGGTACTTTTGGCATTGCAGCGCTGCAAGGTGGAGCCCGTCATGTCACCAATGTCGATATGTCTGAAAGCGCGCTGGCTCTATCGGAGCGCCATATTGAACTAAATGGCCTCAACCGTGATCAAGTCAGCCATGTGAAGCAGGATGTCTTTAAACTGTTGCGTCAATACAAAGAGGAAGGCAAACAGTTTGATCTGCTGATCCTCGACCCGCCTAAGTTTGCCGACAACAAGTCTCAGTTAATGGGCGCTTGTCGTGGCTACAAAGACATCAACCGGGTGGCGATGCAGTTGGTGAAGCCCGGCGGTTTGTTGCTCACCTTCTCATGCTCAGGCCTGATGGAAGACAGTTTATTCCAGAAAGTTGTGGCTGATGCGGCTTTAGACGCAGAGCGAGACTGCCAGTTTATTGAACGCTTGCAACAAGCCAGCGATCACCCGGTAGCCAGTTACTACCCGGAAGGTCATTACTTAAAAGGGCTGATTTGCTACTTGCCGTAATGCTGCCCTTACACAGCAATGCCCCCCTGAAAACCACACTTTTTCAGGGTGTTTCTGTTGCAAGCTAGCTGCTATGCTGAAGCAATTTTTATGTCAACGTACACAGGATCTTTGATGAAAAACTTCGTTTATGCTTCCGTTTCCGCCTTGATGCTGAGTACTTCACTCTCAGCGGCCGCCAACTGGACGCTCGACACAGAGCAATCCCGGCTGGATTTTGTTTCACTGAAAAATGATACCGTGGCTGAAGTCCACCAGTTCAACACGCTCAATGGCAACTGGGCTGATGATGGCTCACTTCGCATCGAGATCCCGGTGTCTGGCTTGGCCACGCACATTCCGATCCGGGATGACCGCATGTGGGAGTATTTGCTCAAAGCGGATGATCACCCGCTGATCACAGCAACCGGACAGGTCGACCCAGCCAACATTGCCGCTCTGGCCGTTAACGACAGTACGAGCTTACGCGTACCGCTGGAGCTAACCATCGTCGAACAAACCATGACCTTGTCGGCTGAAGTCCTGGTCACCCGCCTGGCTGACAATAGCCTGTTGATCAACACCCAGGCCCCGATCATGGTTAATGGTGTGCAGTTTGGTTTAGTGGAAGGATTAAACCGCTTACGCGATTTGGCAGGACTCCAGAGCATCAACCCCATGGTGCCAGTGACCTTTAGCGTGCGCTTTAGTCAGTAATACCTGACCATGGGGGGTTCACCCCATGGTCACTATTTAATTCATATCAATAAAAGCCAGACCGAGCTGATAACAGTCGTTGTTTTCCTGACCACAACGCATCACCTTAGCGGTAGCATCCAGTGGCGGCACACTGTTATTGGCTGATTCCAGCTTCACCCGGATCAAGGTACCCATCTCAAGGGGTTCATTCACATCGACCGACATGCCAGAAGCACTTAAATCGCGGCAAATGCCATCGACACTGCGGCCGGCCTCTGGATCATTGATAAATAATTGAACATCCGCATTCACCATCATGCGGTAAAAATGCCGTTTATCACTTTGGTTTAACATCGCTTCCCCCTGGCTGATCCCTGCTGAGTGATCGTTCTGACTTGTTCTCACTGTTAGTTATAAATCTTTCAACCGGTGCTGTAAAGCAGCTATTTCTGTTCGGCAATGGCATTCAACACCCGTTTTAGTGAAATCGGATAGGCAGTACCCAGCGTCTGGGCATACAAGGAGACCTTAAGTTCCTCAATCATCCAACGAATATCTGCAACCGACTCGGGTAACACAGCCGCAGCCTGGTAGTGGCTGGTCAATTGCTGCCAGGCTTCTTCTGCCCGCTGGTATTCATGCATCATCAGGCGATCCCGGTGTGGATCGATCGGTAGCTTTTCCAGCCGTTTTTCCATGGCTTTGACATAGCGTAGAATATCATCCAGCCGTTTGGCACCATGCTGGCTGACGAAGCCTTTAAATAACAATTGCTCCAATTGCTGCTTCACTTCTGCCTGAGCCTGCACATGGGCCAGATCCACCTTGCCTTTCAGCCGCTTCTGAATGCTATGCGCCTGCGATAAAATTTGTTCCACTTGCAAGGCAATCGCCAGCACCCGCTCGCCAAGCTCGGCCCGAACACGCTCTTTGATGGCCAAAAACTCACTTTCGTTGGTGGGTAGTGCCTGCTCGGTCAACATGGCATCAACCGCAGCGGCGATGCAGTCATCAATCAGCTCCAACACCTTGCCAAAAGGATTAAAGTACAGCCCAAGTTTGGCTTTGTTTGGCAGTGAATCCTGCAGGTATTTCACTGGCGATGGAATATTCAGCAGCACCAAGCGACGGAGCCCTAGCAAGGTGGTTTGCCGGGCCTGCTCTGGATGATCAAGCAACTTAATGGCCACTGAGTCTTTTTCATCTACCAGGGCGGGATAGGCTTTAATCTCATAGCCAGCCTGCAACTGCACATATTCAGTGGGTAAGTGGCCAAAGCTCCATTCTGTAAGACGTTGCTGCTCAATGTCTGGCTCGGCTACCTCACTTAAGGTTTGTTGCACATCGCCTTGCAACTGTTGCTTTAACAGCGCCAGTGAGCGCCCCTGCTTAAGCACCTTGCCATGGCTATCTATAACCTTGAAGTTCATGGTCAGATGCGGTGGAATACTGGCCAGATCCCAAGCATCCTCCGGGATGGTGCTGCCTGACATCCGCCGCAGCTGGTGCGTGACCGCATCCAGTAACTTGCCCTGCCCCGGCACCAGCGCCTGCAGCAGTGCATCGGCATAGTTCGGTGCCGGCACAAACTGACGACGGTATTGCTTTGGCAGTGATTTAATCAAGGCGACCAACAGCTCATGCAGCAAACCTGGGATCAACCAGTCAAAGCCAACATCCTCGATTTGATTGAGCAACGCCAGTGGCAGCATCACACTAACGCCATCATCCAGCTCCCCTGGGGCGAAGTGATACTCCAATGGCAACTTTAAATTGCCTTGTCGCCAAACTTCAGGAAAGCGGCCAGCATCAAGATCCGCATCGCGCTTGCGCAATTGCTCCGGGTCAAAGTTCAGGTACTGCTTATCAATTTTGCGTTGCTGCTTCCACCACTTGGCAAAATCATTGCGATTGTTGGCCTCGAGCGGGACTTTATCGGCATAAAAAGCCACCAGGTCTTCTTCATCCACCAAAATATCGCGACGGCGGCTTTTGTCTTCCAACGCAATCACTTCATCCAACAAAGCCCGATTATGGGCTAAGAAGGCTTCATTCAAGCCCAGTTGTTCATGCACCAACGCTTCGCGGATAAAGATCTGATGGCTGGTCGCCACATCAATTTTGCTAAATTGCACCGGCCGTTTTGCCACCACAATCACACCATATAAGCTGACCTGCTCAAAGGCGATGACGGCACCGCGTTTTTTCTGCCAATGCGGTTCGCTGTAGCTACGGCTGACCAGGTGCTCGGCCAGCGGTTCAATCCATTCCGGCTCAATTTTAGCCAGCGTCCTGGCATACAGCTTCGATGTTTCCACCCATTCAGAAGCCATCACCCACTTGGGTTTTCGTTTAAATAAATGGCTGCCAGGAAAGGCGTAAAAGCGGGTTTGCCGCGGGCCGAGGTAGTCGGCATCGGCATCTTTACT
>JAIUMG010000301.1 GCA_022565655.1 Alkalimonas sp. | reverse complement strand
CCAATAGCCAGCTGTTGTCCAACTCGCCGACAGTGGCGGCATTGATCCAGAAATAATGCAACGGGTAGCCAAAACCATGCGGTTTAGGCTGAAAGCGCTGGTGGCCCAACTGACCACGATAAAGCGCATGTTCAGTGAACTCAGTCATTGGCAAACTCAACGCCCAGCATCGCAGCTACGTCAACCGCACTGCGAACACCATCTTCATGAAAACCATTGTACCAATAAGCGCCACAGTAGTAGCTGTTCCGCTGGCCATTGATTTCTGCCCGGCGCTGTTGCGCCTGCATGGTGTAGTGATTAAACACAGGGTGAGCATATTGAAATTGTCGCAGTATTTTCTCTTTAGCAATCGCCGAGGTGTTGTTTAACGTCACACAAAAAGTCGTGTCTGAGTTAAGCTGCTGCAATATGTTCATGTTGTAGGTTAGTGTAGCTTTTTGTGCTGAACTGGATGCCAGGTTGTAATTCCAGGCGGCCCAGGCCGCCCGTCGCTCTGGTAATAAACGGTGGTCTGTATGCAGCACCACCTCGTTGTTTTGATAAGCAATGCCACCAAGCACAGACTGCTCCTCATGGCTCGGATCTGCTAGCATAGCCAGCGCCTGATCGCTATGGCATGCAAACACCACTCGATCAAACTCATGCTGCTGACCATCAGCCAGCGTCACAATCACTCGGTTCACTTCTCTGATTACCGAGCTGACACTACGGCTGAGTTGTACTGAGTCAGCGGGCACCAACTGCTGCAAGCGGCGAACATATTCGCGCGAACCCCCACAAATCACGGACCACTGCGGGCGGTGATTGACACTCAACAAACCATGATTATCAAAAAAGCGTAAAAAGAAACGCAGTGGAAAAGACGGCATATCACTTAAACCAGCCGACCAGATAGCGGCTCCCATCGGCAACAGATATTGATCGCGAATGGCATCGCCAAAACGATATTGCTGTAAAAAGTCGCCCAATGTTAAATCCAGATCGGCATGATCTTCTGCCAGCAATCGTTTCGCCAGTTTATTAAAGCGCACAATATCAAATAGCATCTTCCAGAACGAAGGTTTCAGTGCATTGCGTTTTTGGGCAAACAGCGTACGTAAGCTATTGCCATTGTACTCCAGACCCGTTTGTTCATTTTTCACCGAAAAGCTCATTTCTGTTGGTTGAAATGGTACCGCCAGTTCAGCCAGAAAACGATTAAACAATGGGTAGGTCCAGTTGTTGAACACTATAAAGCCGGTATCGATGGCATAGTGTTGGCCTGCACTATCCACATCAACCGTTGCGGTATGCCCCCCCAGATAATCATTGGATTCAAATAAGGTGACCTCATGCTGACGTTGCAGCAAATACAACGACATCATGCCAGCAATTCCACCACCTATAACAGCAATTTTCATACAATTCCTTAAACGTGCTTGATCAATCGTTCGCCATACGGCGCTTAACCTGAGCGGTTGCCCAGCCTAAAATTGGCAGATGCCGGTAAATCAGATCCGTCAAATCGTAATAATCACGATGAAATACAATGCGCCCATCCGCATGCCAGCCAAGCTCAGTGCAGCCATCCAGCGTGATCAACTTGCCACGCCCAATCGCCTGATGAGCAAACTGCATCTGCCAACTGATAAAGCCACTATCGCCCTGCTGACACTGCGTTTTGGCGTCAAAATGACAGTGACTAAGGCGGGCATAGGCATGTGTGAAATACTGCTGCAATGCATCACTTCCTTTTACAGTATGCACCGGATCGATGAACACCACCTCCGGGTGGTAAAGCTGATGCAACGAAGCCAGATTGTTGCTGGACAGGCCGTTGTAAAATTGCAAAAACTGCTGCAAAGGTGTCATGGATTGAGCCATCTTATGATTTTGCATCCTGATAAAGCTCCAAAGTACGTTGGCGTGCGGTAGCGTGATCAACGATCGGCGCCGGATAGCCGCAATCTGCAGCAACCGGATGGGGCCAATGGATCCGCTTTGCAGACACATCAGCCAATTCAGGCACAAACTTACGAATAAAGTCACCATCAGGATCAAAGCGCTTGCTTTGCGTCACTGGATTAAAAATCCGAAAATAAGGCACCGCATCGGTCCCAGTGGAAGCAGCCCATTGCCAACCACCGTTATTGGCCGCAAAATCGCCATCAATAAGACGAGACATGAAGTAGCGCTCACCCCAGCGCCAATCCAGATGGAGATCTTTGACTAAAAAGCTGGCCACCACCATACGCAGCCGATTATGCATCCACCCTGTTTGATTCAATTGTCGCATCGCCGCATCTACCAATGGGTAGCCAGTACGCCCTTCACACCAAGCCGTAAAAAGCGCTTCATCCTTTGACCAGCGAATGGCCGAGGTGTACGATTGGAAAGCTTGATGTTTAATTAAATTAGGCCATGCGACCAGCACGTGTTTATAAAAATCGCGCCAAATTAACTCCGACAGCCAGGTAGCAGCTCCAGAATCAGCTTGTTGCAACGTATTTGCCGCCTCTAGCTCCAACCGCTTGATGCATTGACGCACAGACAGCAGCCCTATCGCCAAATAAGGGGAAATCATTGAGGTACCATCAATGGCCGGAAAGTCACGCTGCGTTTTATACTGCTGTACTTTTTGTTGGCAGAAATCACGCATGCGCTCTAACACAGCCACTTCAGCCACTGGCCAGTCGCCCGGTAACTCAGATGCTGGCTGCATAGCAGGCAATTCAGGCCACTCTATCTCCATTGCTGGCTGTGGTTTAGGCTTTGGCAATACTGTGACCCCAGTTTGGTGATAGCGTTGCAGCCAGTTGCGCTTAAACGGCGTAAATACTTTGTACATGCCGCCATCAGCTGTGGTGATACTGCCGGGAGCAAACCCACATAAGCGATCATAACTGCACCAGGCCACCTGATGCCGAACCAGCAACTGCTGCACACTGGCATCGCGCTGCTGTTCACGCAGCTCGTATTCAACTTCACAGTGAACCGCTGCTATGTTGAGTGGCAACAGTTTGGCAAATACATCCACCGCCATGCTGTAATCTGACCCTTCAATCGCCAGAAGCGGTACACCAATGCTCGCCAGCTCCTGCTGCATCTGTTCAATACGACGACGCAGCAAGTTTTGCTTGAGCATAGCCATGTCATGCTGCTGCCAACTCAGGGGCGAGGCAATGAATAAAGCTATGGTTGGGCCTTGCTGCATCGCATGATGCAAAGAGGCATTGTCATAACAACGTAAATCAGAGCGTAGCCAAACCACTTGCAAGGCAGTTGTCATGTTAACCTCTAAGCCCTAGGGACTCTGGATAAGGCTGCAAATAGGTCTGTGCAGCCAGGTATTGGTTCTCAAAACGCGATAAATGATGCTGTAACAGGGTCAGCGGCGCCATTAGCGGTAAATGGCCTTGCCGGTAGCGGTCAATCAAACTAGCCAGCTCCTGTCGCTCTTTCGGGCTAAGCTGTTGTTTAAAAAAACCTTGCAGATGCTGCAGCACATTGGCGTGCGTTTTCCGGCTGCTCAACTGTTTGAGCGCATGCATAAAGTCATGCAAATAGCGCATTTCAAGCTCATCTTTTTCAAACAACTTTGCCTGTGCCACCAAACGGCCCAGTTCACGATAAGCCGTCGGGCTATGGGCCATAATCAAAAACTTGTAGCGGCTGTGAAATTGAACCAGCTTACCCACACTAAAACCATCAGCCCGCAGTTGCTGGTAGTCATGACAGGCAAATAAACGGGTAATAAAGTTTTCACGCAATGCGGTATCATGCAAGCGGCCATCCTCTTCTACCGGTAACCAGGGGTAACGCTGCATTAACTGCCGGGTAAACAGCCCGGTACCGGCTTTCCCCAATTGATGCCCTTGCTCATTGTACAAGCGAACCCGCTCCATCCCGCAGCTGGGCGATTTAGCACAGACGACAAACCCGGCCAGCTGCTCCATTTCTGGCTGTACCTGATCACAGTAGGCATGC
>JAIUMG010000300.1 GCA_022565655.1 Alkalimonas sp. | reverse complement strand
GGCAGATTGATCATATCAAGGGTGATGAGTTTAACTTTGGCACTTCTACTGCAGCCGCTGTTGCTGGTTATCCATCAATTACTCTGCCAGGTGGTTTTAGCGGCAAATTACCGCTTGGGGTTAGTTTGGTTGGGCTGCCCTGGTCTGAACCCACTCTGATTGCGCTGGCAGCGCTGATGGAAAAAGAGCTTAAAGCTTATAAAAAACCAACATTTCTTGTAAAGGACCCAGAGTAGCCTGGCAGGTTTTTGGTGTTAATCTACAGCGTTGATCTCTGTTCTAAACTGCTTGATCTCGCCACTTTCAACCATTTGTTGTACAACCTGTTGTAGCTTTGGTAATAGCTCTTGGTGAGGGCTGGAGCGGGAAAAAGTGAAATTGATAGAACGCGCTTCGTTAAAATCAAACTGGTAACTGGCTGGCTTGAACTTTTGATGAAACCGGGGAGTATGTCGGATGACATTAGCTGAGCTTTGGGCCGGCCCAATGATGGCATCAACCTCCTGAAACAGCAGCAAGGCGAATGCTTCTTCGAGTGTTGCTGCCTCAAGCAAATTAAGACTGTTATCGGTCAACCGTTGTTGAAGTTCTGGGGTATAGGCGTACTCCTTAAGTATACCGATGGTTTTGGGTCGAATATGATCCCATTGATGAATGTCTTCTGCATCCTGCAATAAATAAATTACTTCAGGCTTGGCATCGTCATACGGAATAAAATGCATGTAACGATTGCGCTCATCGCTGTAGTTTAAGCTGGCCATTAGATCGGTTTGTCCTAACTCCATCATTCGAAGACAGCGGGTAAAAGGGGTTATTTCGGAGTGATGCAATGTAAAGCCTACCCGGTCGGCGATAATATGCATGAGCGATACCGTTGGGCCTTGAAGGTCGGTGTTTTCATCGTAATAATGCCAATGGTCATCCAGACACCACTTTAACTCTGGCTGCTCATCGGCAGCCAGTTGCACGGTGCAAAGTAATGTCAGTAACAGACTTCCTATCCGTACCATAGCCCTTCCTGTTTAATGAAAGTAGCAGTGTTAGCTGATGCTCATCATACGCAGGTTAATAAGCTGGGTGCAAGTGCTTGTTGTGGCAATTTCAGGGAGCGAACGGTACGCGACTTTATGCTGAGGCTGGTTTATTCCACTGCATCCAAATCGACCCGGAATCGCTGGACTTCGCCACTTTCCACCAGTTGCTGCACCGCTTGTTGCAGTTTGGCTAGTAAGTGTTGATGCGGGCTTTTTTTGGATAGTGTCAGATTGACACTGCGATTATGAGTGAACTGAAATTCATAGCTAGCGCGCTTAAAGCGTTGATGGAAACGCGGGTTGTGTTGAATGACATTGATGGTACTTTGTGCCGGCCCAATCATTGCGTCTGCTTTGCCGAGTAATAACATGGCAAAGGCGTCATCCAGTGTAGCTGCTTTAATAAGCGTAAGAGCATTTTCGTCAAGCATGCTCTCAAGTTCCTGTGTATACACATAGTCCTCAACAACCGCGATTCGTTGCTGGGTGAGTGACTCCCAGTTAGAGATATCGGCAGACTCCCGTAGCAGGTAAATGACTTCAGGTTTGGCTTCATCGTAGGGAATAAAATGCATATAGCGGGCTCGTTCATCGCTGTAGTTCAGGCTGGCCATTAAATCGGTTTGCCCTTGCTTCATCTGGTGCAAGCAGCGCGAGAAAGGGGTGTTGGGGCTAACGCGAATTTTTATGTCAGCATGTTCGGCAATGGTGTGCATCAAATCGACGGTTGGACCATAAGGTCCACCATCGTCCGGGTAAAAATGCCAGTAAGGATGATCGTCCAAGCACCATTCAAGCTCTGGATGCTGGTGCGCATTCAGTGGCAGAAGGTATAGTAATGTCAGAAGTGCGATCCCAAACCGTAACATAGGGCTTCCTCTGTACAGAAAAAAACTAATATAGTCTCATTTTCATCATAAGCTGGTTAATCACTTTGAAGCAAACATTTACCTAGCTCTGAGCTAAAATGACTTTATTATGATTAGCGCAAAAGACTTCTAGTCCAAACTTGTAAGAACAATGCGGTACTTTTCAACTTCACCATTCTCGACCATTTGTTCTACAACTTGCTGGAATTTTGGCAGAAGCTCTTGATGAGGGCTTAATCGAGACATTGCTAAATTAATTGTTTGTGCATGATTGAAAATGAACTGATAACTTGCTTGCTTAAAGCGTTGATGGAATCTGGGGTTATGTTGAATCACATTAATCGAGCTTTGTGCTGGGCCTATAACTGCATCAACCTTACCCAATAGTAATAGTGCAAATGCATCATCTAGTCGTTCAACTTCAACCGTTTTTCTATGGTTAATTGCTAGTTGTTGATTCAATTCGTCAGTGTAAAAGTAATCTTTTATGATACCAACTCGAACTTCAAGTAAGTCTTGCCAGCTGGTAATATCGGTAGTTTCCTTGAGCAAGAAAATAGCCTCTGGTCTGGCTTTATCGTAAGGAATAAAGTGCATGAACTTGGCACGTTCGCTACTAAAGTGAAGGCTGGCCATTAAATCAGTTTGTCCCAACTGCATTTGCTGTAAGCATCTATAGAATGGGGTGTTGGGGCTATAGCGCAGTTTGATGCCAGCTCGCTCGGCGATGGTTTGCATCAAATCGACGGTTTGACCATAAGGTTCACCATCGTCCGGGTAAAAATGCCAGTAGGGATGATCATCCAGACACCATTCAAGCTCCGGATGCTGGTGTGCATTCAGTGGCAGAAGGTATAGTAATGTCAGAAGTGCGATCCCTAACCGTAGCATAGCTGTCCCTGATGGATAAAGGCAAAACCAGAGGGTTTTGCCTTATCATACACATGTTAACAACCTTAGGGCAAGAAGTTGTTGTTGCCATGTAGGTTTAAACTGTATGCGCTTTCATCGAATGTTTTTGCCGCCATTGCCGCCAGATAATCCGCCCAATCAAAGCCGCCAGTAACAGCGCAGCCGATAGCTCCAGCCAGTAGGGTAGTACTGAGTGCTGATGTTGCATCGCGCTTTGCACCGAGATATCAAAGTAGTTCAGCGCATAGTCCAGCAGCCAGCCAAAGAACACCGACATCACAATGACACCAAATAAGTAGGCTGCCAGCGCCCGCTTGCCCAGCTCTTTGTACACCACGCTAATAGTCGCGATATTGGTAGCCGGGCCGGCTTGCATGAAGACCAGAGCAGCGCCCGGGGATATACCCATCATCATCAATGCCGCGGCAATCGGCGTGGAGGCGGTGGCGCAGACGTACATAGGCACCGAAATCAGTACCATCAACAGCATGGTCCAGATGCTGCTGCCGTATTTAGCCAGTGCATCCATTGGCACCAGGGTTTGCACCAGGGCGGCAAAGAACAGCCCTATCATCAGCCACAGATAAAAATCGCTCAGCAACTTGCCGGTGCTGTACTGCAAGCCACCTTTAGCTTGTTGCCATAGTTTTTGTGGCCGTGATACCTGGGCTGCTACTTCCTTTTTAGTCGCACAGCAAGCCGGTTTTACCGGTTCTGGCTCAGGTGTTGTGGCGGGTGTTTTGCTGGCACAGCAGCTTTTTACAGGTGTAGCTGCAGGGCTGTCATGCTCGGTCGCCTTGCCAACCAGCAGGCCAGAGGTAATGGCACTTAAAATAGCCGCCACAGGCCGAACGATCGCCATTAGAGGGCCAAGCAACACATAAGAGACTGAAATGGAGTCAACTCCGGTTTCCGGCGTGGCGCTTAAAAAAGCCACGGTCGCGCCTTTACTGGCACCGCCGCGGCGCAGCTGCATCGCGGCCGGGATCACGCCACAACTGCATAAGGGCAAAGGAGCACCTAATAAAGCGCCTTTAACCACCGAGCTAGCACTGTCTTTACCCAGCTGTTTTTGCAGCCAGTCCATGGGGATCCAGGCTTTCATAATGGCAGCGACCAGCAAGCCGACCAGCAGCCAGGGCGCTGAGAGCACAAACAGCT
>JAIUMG010000299.1 GCA_022565655.1 Alkalimonas sp. | reverse complement strand
CCGACTGGGCAACCCAGGTGCTGCAACACACCGCACAGCAACAAGGCTATCTGCAGCCAACGCTGCAACGACTGAACCAGATGGGCCAGCGGCCCGAGCGAAGCCAGCGCTGTTGCTAATGCGCTTGTTCTTATTCAACTGAGGTGAGCATGGGAAATTTTGAACGTTATTTATCGCTCTGGGTCGCGCTATGCATTGCAGTCGGCATGCTGTTGGGCAATCTGGTACCACAAGCTTTTAGCACCATTGCTGCACTTGAGTATGCCAATGTGAATCTGGTGGTGGGTGTCTTTATCTGGTTGATGATTTACCCGATGATGGTGCAAATTGATTTTTCCTCCATCAAAGATGTCGGTAAAAAACCGAAAGGGCTGGTGCTGACGCTGGTGATGAACTGGCTGATCAAACCCTTTACCATGGCTGCACTCGGCTGGTTGTTTTTTAAAGTCTTTTTTGCCGGCTGGGTTGATCCGCAATCGGCCAACGAATACATCGCCGGTATGATCTTACTTGGGGTCGCCCCCTGCACCGCCATGGTGTTTGTCTGGAGTCAGCTGACCAAAGGCGATGCCAATTACACGCTAGTACAAGTGTCGGTCAACGACATCATTATGATCTTTGCCTTTGCACCACTGGCAGCTTTGCTGCTTGGTGTCAGTGATATTCATGTGCCTTGGGAAACCTTGCTGCTGTCGGTCGGCTTGTATGTAGTATTGCCGTTAGTGGCCGGTGTACTAACCCGGCGCCGCATAGAGAAAACAGGAAATGCGCAGCAGCTACAGCACCTTTTAGCTCGATTAAAACCCTGGTCGATGATTGGCCTACTGGCGACGGTCGTCTTGCTGTTTGGTTTTCAGGCGCAGACCATTTTAAACCAACCGCTGATCATCGGTCTCATTGCTATCCCTCTGCTGATACAAACCTATGGCATCTTTGCCATCGCCTATGGCGCGGCTAAATGGCTGAAACTGCCGCACAATGTAGCGGCACCGGCTTGCATGATCAGCACTTCGAACTTTTTTGAACTGGCAGTCGCCGTGGCGATTTCGCTGTTTGGCTTGCATTCTGGTGCAGCGCTAGCCACCGTAGTTGGTGTGTTGGTGGAAGTGCCGGTGATGTTATCGCTGGTGTATTTTGCCAATAAAACCCGGCACTGGTTTCCAGCAAGCGACACAGCTGCATCCGAGTCGTCAGCCGAATCTTTACCCGAGTCTTCATCCAAATCTTCAGGAGCATCATCATGACCATCAAAGTAGGTATCAATGGCTTTGGCCGTATCGGCCGGCTGGCACTGCGCGCAGCCTTCGACTGGCCTGAGTTTGAGTTTGTCTGCATTAACGATCCGGCCGCTGATGCCGCCACCTACGCCCATCTGTTGAACTTCGATTCGGTGCATGGCATCTGGCAGCACAATGCCACTGCCGAGGGCGACAACATGCTTATTAATGGCCAGCGGATTGCGGTAACAAACAACAAAACCATCAGCGATACCGACTGGTCGGGTTGCGATCTGGTGATTGAAGCTTCGGGTAAAATGAAAACCGTGGCGGCGTTGCAAGCTTATCTGGACCAGGGCGTGAAACGGGTGGTGGTCAGTGCTCCGGTCAAAGAAGCCGGCGCGCTGAATGTGGTGATGGGCGTCAACCATCAGCTGTACGATAAAAACAAACACCCTATCGTCACTGCCGCTTCGTGTACCACCAACTGCTTAGCGCCTGTGGTCAAAGTGATCCATGAATCGCTCGGCATTAAGCATGGCTCCATCACCACCATCCATGACTTAACCAATACCCAAAGCATTATGGATACCCCGCATAAAGATCTGCGCCGGGCCCGCGCCTGCGGTACCAGCTTAATTCCAACCACCACCGGCTCGGCGACTGCCATTATTGAAATTTTCCCGGAATTGAAAGGGCGCTTAAATGGCCATGCGGTGCGGGTGCCACTGACCAATGCGTCGCTGACCGATTGCGTATTTGAAGTAGAGCGCGCTACCAGCGCCGAAGAAGTGAATCAGTTGCTGAAAACCGCCGCTGAAGGCGAGCTGAAAGACATTCTTGGCTACGAAGAACGTCCGCTGGTGTCGATTGATTACAAAACCGACCCTCGCTCCAGCATTATTGATGCCTTATCGACCATGGTGATCAATGGCACTCAGGTAAAACTCTATGCCTGGTACGACAACGAATGGGGCTATGCCAACCGCACCGTTGAGCTGGCTAAAATGGTTGGTTTGCAGGATCAGGCAGGCTAACGGTTATGCCCGGTTTGCTTAGCCAGCTGCGGGCACTTAGCCCGGATATTCGGCAGTATCTGCTGGTCACCGGCAATTACTGGGCCTTTACCCTGACCGATGGCGCCCTGCGTATGCTGGTGGTGCTGTATTTTTACAGCCTGGGCTATGGCGCCCTTAGCATCGCCATGCTGTTTGTGTTTTACGAGTTCTTTGGCGTGGTCACCAACTTGATCGGTGGCTGGCTGGGTGCCCGGATTGGCTTGAATAAGACCATGAATATCGGGCTGTTTTTGCAAATCGTGGCACTATCGATGTTGCTGCTACCAGCCGAGTACTTAATCGTGCCCTGGGTGATGGCAGCGCAGGCGCTGTCAGGCATTGCCAAAGACTTGAATAAAATGAGCGCCAAAAGCAGCATCAAGCTGTTGGTCAGCGATCAGCAGCAAGGCACGCTGTACAAATGGGTGGCCATTTTAACCGGCTCGAAAAATGCGCTAAAAGGCGTCGGCTTCTTTTTAGGCGGTGCCCTGCTGGCGCTGTTTGGTTTCTGGTGGGCGATTTTGCTGATGGCCGGAGCGCTAATGTTGGTCTGGCTGCTCAGCCTGAAGCTGTTAAAACGCGATCTGGGCAAAAGCAAAGCCAAAGCCAAATTTCGCGACATGCTATCGAAAAGCCGTGCCATCAATCTGCTGTCGGCCGCCCGCCTGTGTTTATTCGGTGCCCGCGATGTCTGGTTTGTCATTGCGCTGCCTCTATTTCTGGCGGGTCAGTTTCAGTGGGATCACTGGCAGGTTGGCGGCTTTTTAGCACTTTGGGTGATAGGTTATGGCGCCGTGCAAAGCGTAGCACCGCACTTTACTGGTAAACGTCAGGGCAAAGTACCAGATGGCCAAAGCGCCGTACACTGGGCTTTATTGCTGTGCACCCTGCCTGCGCTGATCGCCCTTAGCATTCAGCTGAACTGGCAGGTTGGCCCTGTGCTGATCACTGGCTTGCTGTTATTCGGTGCTGTGTTTGCCATCAACTCCTCGCTGCATAGCTATTTGATTGTCAGCTATGCCGGACGGGATGGAGTGTCGCTGGATGTCGGCTTTTACTACATGGCCAATGCCATGGGCCGCTTGCTCGGTACTGTGCTGTCGGGTTGGCTGTACCAACAGTATGGTCTTGCTACCTGCTTATGGGTCTCCAGTGCTTTGCTGGTCGCCACCGTACTGATATCGCTGGCGCTGCCCAGGCAGCAAGTGGCCAGCTAAAAAAAGACCTGCCCTATGGCAGGTCCTTCATCACAAGAACAAGTCCGGTTAAATAATCCGTTTGCGAATTGCAGAAGAAATCTGCTCACAGGTAATCACCACCACCAGAATCACCAGGATAATGGTCAGCGCCTGATCGAAGCGGAACATCCGCATCGCGGTTGAAAGCTCAACCCCAATACCGCCGGCACCCACCAGACCAAGTACCACTGCCGAGCGAATGGCCTTTTCCACACTGTACAGGCTGGTCGCCGTCAGGGAAGCCATGGACTCCGGCATAATGGCACCGAAAATCACCGACATGCGTCCGGCACCGGTAGAGGTTAATGCCTCGGACGGGCCCGGACGGATTTCTTCAATACGCTCCGAGAAAAAACGCGCACAAAAACCGATGGTATCCATCACAATCGCCAGAATACCGGCCAAAGGGCCAAGACCAACCGCTACCACGAAAATCAGTGCCCAGATCAAATCCGGCACCGTCCGTAAGGT
>JAIUMG010000298.1 GCA_022565655.1 Alkalimonas sp. | reverse complement strand
GTATGAAGACTTTACCCAGGTATTGTCTGCGGTGGACCAACTGCTGTTACTGGATGTGTATGCGGCTGGGGAGGCCCCTATCGCCGGTGCCGACAGCAAAAGCCTGTGTCGTTCTATCCGTGCCCGTGGTCAGGTGGACCCTATCTACGTGGCACCGCCGCAAGAGCTTGGTGCCGTGTTGGCCGATGTGTTGCAAGACGGCGATGTACTGTTAACGCAAGGCGCCGGTAATATCGGTGCTTTAGCCAAGGCCTTGGCAGAAGCCAAATTGAATTGTGCGCAATTAAAGCAAAGTGGAGGTCAGGCATGAGTCGCTTTGGTCGCGTTGCGGTGTTATTCGGTGGAACCTCTGCAGAGCGTGAAGTATCGCTTCGCTCAGGCCAGGCCGTGCTGACCGCCTTGCAGCAAAGTGGTGTCGATGCCTACGCTGTGGATCCAAAAAATCAAACCTTGGCTGAACTGGCGGCCAGCAAGCCTGACCGAGTCTTTATCGTGCTGCATGGCCGAGGGGGCGAAGATGGCAGCATGCAAGGAGCCCTGCAGCAACTGGGTTTGCCCTATACCGGCAGTAAAGTATTGGGGTCGGCTCTGGCGATGGATAAAAGTCGTTGCAAAGGGTTGTTTCGGGCTTTAGGGATCCCGACAGCCGATTTCCGGGTGCTGCAACAAGCAGATGAAGCCAGCCACGAGCTGCTGCAAAGTCTGGGGGGCAAGGTGATGGTTAAGCCTGCCAATGAGGGCTCCAGTATTGGCATGAGCGTAGCCACCGATGAAACCACATTAAAAGCGGCGGTCGCATCGGCGCTGGCATTTGATAGCGATGTCCTGGTAGAGCGCTGGATTGATGGCCGTGAGCTGACCGTGTCTGTGCTGGGCGATCAGGTGTTGCCCATTATTGAAATGCGCACGCCACGCGACTTTTATGATTACCAAGCCAAGTATCAGGTGGATACCACCGAGTATTTGTGTCCGGCACCACTGGACGACGTCTTGACAAAGCAAGTGCAGCACATGGCCTGGCAGGCGTTTACAGCCGTTGGTGCCTCAGGTTGGGGGCGGGTCGATTTTATGCTGGATGCGCAGAATCAGCCTTATGTGCTGGAAGTAAATACCGTGCCAGGCATGACTGAAAAGTCACTGGTGCCGATGGCCGCGAAAGCCGCGGGATATAGTTTTAATGAGCTGGTACTGGCCGTACTGGCCCAGACGATGGAGCAAAAGTAATCGTATGACAACGCAGCCGGAACAACAGCAAAGTACGACCAAGCGGGCATTTTATGCTGGCGTGGCGTTTTTTGTCTGTGCGCTGGCTTTACTGAGCTGGGGAGGCTGGGCACTGAAGCAGTATGTCGGTGATCAGCAAACTGCACCGATCCAGCAAGTGCGTTTATTTGGCGATTTTCGACATATTGAGCCGCAGCAGCTGCAACAGCTTTTGCGTCAGCAGTATGTTGGGAATATTTTTCGGGTGGACGTAGATCAGGTGCAGCAGTTCCTGTTGCAACAACCCTGGGTGTATCAGGCAGCCGTGCGCAAACAATGGCCTGATACGCTGGTGGTGGTCGTGACTGAGCAGCAACCCGTGGCAATCTGGAATGAGCAACAACTAATCAATCAAAAAGGTGAGCTGTTTACAGCACCACTAGAACAGCTGATTGCAGATTTGCCCGTGCTGACTGGTCCGGCTGGCAGTGAGCAGGATGCCCTGACTATGTTCCGTTATGTAGAGCAGTTGCTTAGCCTGCATCAGCTGAGTGCTGAGCGACTGGAGTTAAGTGAGCGTTTTGCCTGGCAAATCAAGCTGGATAACGATATCCGGCTTCGGCTCGGGCGGCAACACACAGTGCCAAGGGTGCAGCGTTTTTTGGATATGTACCCGGTGTTGCAGCAGCACAGTAAACAGGCAATCGCCGAAGTGGATTTGCGGTATGACACCGGTGTAGCGGTACGCTACAGCGAATCAGAACAGAAGAGAGAAGCATGACGAAGTCAGTAGATCGAGAAATGATCGTAGCACTGGATATCGGCACCGCGCAATGCAAAGCCGTGGTGGGGGAGATCACGCCTTCGGACGAGTTGAGCATTGTTGGTGTGGGAACCCATACCACCCGGGGCATGGATCGTGGTGGTGTCAATGATTTGAATTTGGTTATGCAATCCGTGCAGCGCGCCATTAACGAGGCTGAGCTGATGGCTGATTGTCAGGTGTCTTCGGTTTATCTGGGGATCAGTGGCAAACACATTCGTTGTCAGAACGAAAGTGGCATGGTGCCGATTGGCGATATTGAAGTGACTGCTGACGATGTGGCCAGTGTGATCCATGCGGCCAAATCAGTACCGATTTCAGCTGAGCGGCGGATGCTGCATGTGCTGCCGCAAGAGTTTTCGGTGGATATGCAAGAGGGCATCAAAAGCCCGATTGGTATGTCTGGTGTGCGGATGGAAGCCAAGGCGCACATTATTACCTGTGCCAACGACATGGCCAAAAACATCGAAAAGTGTGCAGAGCGCTGTGGTTTGAAAGTCGACCAGCTTATTTTTTCTGCACTGGCTTCGAGTTACGCCGTGTTGACCGAGGATGAAAAAGAATTGGGTGTCTGCGTGGTGGATATGGGCGGTGGCACCATTGATATCTCTATTTACACCAATGGTGCTGTGCGCCATACCGCTGTGGTACCAGTCGCCGGTAATCAGGTGACCAGCGATATTGCGAAGATTTTCCGTACCCCAATTAGCCACGCGGAAGAGATTAAAGTGCAATACGGCTGCGCCTTACGCAGCATGGTGGGGCAGGAAGAAAATATTGAAGTGCCAAGTGTTGGTGGGCGGCCTGCCCGCAGCATGTCACGGCAAACCCTGGCCGAAGTGATCGAGCCGCGTTATCAGGAGTTATTCGAGCTGGTGCTGGAAGAAATCAACAGCAGCGGGCTGGAGGAGCAGATCGCCGCTGGGGTGGTACTAACCGGTGGGGCAGCCAAAATCGAAGGGGCTGCGGAATTTGCTGAGGATGTTTTTCAAATGCCGGTCCGGCTTGGGCATCCGATGCAGGTGACAGGGCTGAAAGATTATGTGCAAGACCCGGCGTATGCCAGTGTGGTTGGTTTGCTGCTGTATGGGCAGGAAAGCCAGGACCAAAGTAAAGCGGGCAACAGCCCAAAAGATACCGTCAGCAGCTTACTGAAAAAACTAAGCAGCTGGTTTAAAGGTGAGTTTTAACGGGTCGATGCTGACCCAACAGGTGGCTATCAAGCTGCCTGATGACAAATCCGCCGGTGCAAAGGCTTCAGCAAGCGATTGCACTGAACGAAAAAGCAAAAAACGGAGAGAGAGCTATGTTTGAATTAATGGATAGTCACAGCGAAGAAGCTGTAATCAAAGTGGTTGGTGTCGGTGGTGGCGGTGGTAATGCCGTCGAGTACATGGTCGCTAGTAACATTGAAGGGGTGGAGTTTATTGCTGCCAATACCGACGCTCAGGCGTTGCGTAACTCGTCAGCCAATGTCACCTTGCAATTAGGGGCATCAGTAACCAAAGGTTTGGGTGCTGGTGCCAACCCGGATATTGGTCGCCGTTCCGCTGAAGAGGATCGTGAGACCATCAAGAAAACCATTCAGGGGGCTGATATGGTGTTTATTGCCGCTGGTATGGGTGGTGGCACCGGCACTGGGGCGGCCCCGGTGGTCGCTGAAGTCGCCAAAGAGCTGGGTATTTTAACCGTAGCGGTTGTAACCAAACCTTTCCCTTTCGAAGGCAAAAAGCGTACAGCCTATGCCGATGACGGTATTCTTGAGCTGAGCAAACACGTTGACTCGCTGATCACCATCCCGAATGACAAGCTACTGAAGGTGCTTGGTAAAGGCACCAGTTTGCTGGATGCTTTTAAAGCGGCCAACAATGTATTGCTGGGTGCTGTGCAGGGTATTGCCGAACTGATCACCCGCCCGGGTCTGATTAACGTCGACTTTGCTGATGTGCGTACGGTCATGTCAGAAATGGGCACGGCGATGATGGGCACTGGCACGGCGTCAGGTTCTGACCGAGCGGAA